>JAJZHR010000085.1 GCA_021810815.1 Acidobacteriota bacterium
AGGCCTGGATCGCGCGGAACAGGCCGTTGCCCAACGCATCCCGCACGAGATGCTTCTGCTCGACATCTACTCCGCACTGCGCGCCCTGGATTCGCTCACAGGAGAGACCACCGCAGACGACATCCTGAATCTCATCTTCTCCACCTTCTGCATCGGAAAGTAGCTCGTCCTTTCCTGCAAGCTTGCCAAACCGTGCAAGGCGCGAACTTCTAACGCATCGCGGCCATGGCCGCGCGGAAGAGCAGCTCGAAGCTGCTTGCGGCTTCCGGCGTGCGCTCGGCGGCGGCCTCAATCGCCTTCAGCGCGGCGGCTCGCGGATAACCGAGGTTCACCATCGCCGAGAGAACATCCTCGCCAGCTGGCCCCGTGGTGGCAGCCATCGGGGCGGTGGCCATGTCCTCCAGCTTGTCCTTCAGTTCCAGCACAACCCTCTCGGCCGTCTTCTTGCCAATGCCGGGAATCCGCGTCAGCGTCGCATGGTCGTGCCCGCGGATGGCCGCCACCAGCCGCTCCGGGCTTAGCCCGCTCAGGACAGTCAAAGCCAGCTTTGGCCCGATGCCGCTGACCGCCAGCAGCTTCTCGAAGAGGCGCTTCTCCGCCATCTCGGCGAAGCCGAACAGTGCGATCATGTCTTCGCGAACGTGGGTATGGATGAACAGAGCGGCCTCTGCGCCCTCCGCCGGCAAAGCAGAGAAGGTTGGAACGCTGATGGCCACGTCGTAGCCAACGCCACCGGCCTCGACGATGACCTGGTTCGGCTGCCTGGAAAGAATCCGTCCCCGCAAATGCGCAATCATCTGGCGATTGTAGCTGGGGCAAGGCGCAAAGCGGGAAGCTCCGCGCTGCCACGGCTCATAGCTGGATCCAATCCGCACTCAGCCAAAGGGTTCCGGAGATTCTCTGGAGGTCGGCCTGAGGAGCAGGAAGGTAGCAGGGGGAGAAGGCAATCAGCTCCTGCGCCGATAGAGGATGCTGAAGTCGTACCCGCGATTGGGGGGAAAGAGGCCGGCCACGAGGCGCAGGCGATCTGCCAGCGCAGGAGCGGCCAGCAGCGGATATTCCCTCTCGCGCAGGTCCGTGTAGTCGAAATCCACCGTGAGCGACAGCATGTAAATGGCCACCGCGTCGGAGAAGGCAGAATCGACAAAGGCGGTCTTTGCCTTCTCGTCAATGCGCGCCGGTTGCGTGCGCTCGCTGCTGCCTGGCTCGCGTCCCAGAGCCCTTCTGCGGCTCTCCCATGCGTCCTGGCTGGTCTCTCCGCGGACGTCGGCGAGCGCCTGGGCCCAGGCAAGCTCCACGAACGACGCTGGCACGCCTGCGATGTCGAGAAACGCATGCCCGACGTTGATGAAAAATTCGAACGCCAGAGCGAACTTGTCCTGCATGAGGCGCATGGAGATGAACACGCATTCCGCTCCGTCGACCACCACGTTGCGGTGGCAGATGGCACGGTCGCTCAGCTCCATCGAGTACGCTGCCGCTATGACCGTCTCCCCCGTATCGGGAAATCCAGCAGGGGCTCCCTCCGCCGCGTCGTGGGTCGGATTCTCGCCAATTGTCAGAGGGACGAAGTAATAGCCTTTGCGCGCCAGGGCGGCCGCAATCGCTGCAGGAACCGCCTGCACGATGCGCTCGACTTCTTTTTCATCCGTGCCGGCATCGCCATAGAGAGCGTAACGGATTCCATTCAGCGACTGCCGGATGGTTGCTGTGCGCGCCACCTCGGTAGCCGGCACAAGCGCGATCTGGGCGGTATCAGCCATAAGCCTGTATTCTATCCGAGGGCGAACGGTGTCCACAGAGCAGCTTGTCCGCGCAGTTCGCGGTGGGCGACGCAGCGGCCGGGGTGGCCAACGCCCCTCGCCCGATCTGTCGGGCTCTGCAATCCGACGCGAGGAATGCGGCAAATGACCACGAGCTCCCAAATCACTGCATCAGGATCAGCAGCAACGCCAAAGCGCAACCTCTTTGGCATTCCGCTCGACCAGCTCGGCTGGTTCGCGTGTTTGCTGCTTTCCTTAGCCGCGGGCCTGCTTGCTTTCTGCCTCACCTGTTTCGTGGCCATTTTCGCCGTGCTCTTCTACAACTCCTTCGGCCACCACGCAGTGGATTTCGCTGTGACCTACAAGTTCATCGCTCTTCCTGCCGGACTGATCGTTCTGGTGCTCTCCCTCGTCTATCTGGGATCGTTGTGGATGCGGCGCGTTTTTGGCGCGAAGTCAACACACAAACAGGCCTGAGCTGTCCGTGGGCTTTCCGACCAAGCCCGCGTTGATGGCAAGTCTGCGCTTGCTGATAGCTTCGGGCTTTCGAGCAAGAAGTTTTGAGGGTGGACTTACGAGTAGCTGCCGATATTACGAAAGTTTACCCTTTTACCTGCGCAACAGCCTGATAGTAAAAGACATATCTTATTTTTGATCGTGTAAATATCCTGCAAAAAGTTTCCATGCTGTCGGAGAACTGGTGCTCTAATTGTTGCGGAAGTGCTTAGACCGCACATGCAGAGATAGATGTGGCGAGCACCCCGACAATCGAGCGATTCGCCCGTCCCCAGGTCGAGTCAGATGCGCAGACTATTCCATGCATAGCGGTCTGCGCAGGTGATCGCCCGTTATGCAGTATCGAGCACTTGCCACCCGGATTGGCGCAAAGATTGGCGCAAAGAGGCGGACTCTTATCCTCCTTGTCGCTATCGCCCCTTTAGCGTTTCTGCTGTTCTTCGTGGGCGAGCGATGTATCCTGATCGCGAAATCGGTCTGCATTCTCTACAGCGGTCCGCGCGATCAGCCATTGCCTGTCAGAATGGCCACCGCATTCTTCTCCGGCCCTGTGACCATCAGGGACTTTCAGTTGCCCGGCTCGGCGGGCCCCATCCGAACCCGCATCTTTGCTCCATCGAATCGGCCGGACGCCCCGATGGTTGTGGTTGTTCCCGGGATGACGCCGCACGGTGTCGATGATCCTCACCTCATGGCGCTTGGCAATCGCATGGCCGCCTTCGGTTTCCAGGTTGTCGCGCCCGAGATAGCTTCTCAACGCCATTTCCTGATGCGACGGGACGCCCTTGCCACCATCGGCGATGCTGTCCTATGGGCGGCGGCGAAGCAGGGCCGCCCTGTGCCGCTGTATGGCTTCAGCTTCTCCGGCGGTCTGGTGCTCGCCGCAGCCTCCCAGCCTGCGTATGCACAGCACGTCAGCCTTGTCTTCTGTGTCAGCGGATACAACGACCTTCCGCGCCTCGGCAACTATTACATCCGAAATATCGAAGTGGCACCCGATGGCAGCGGAACCAATCTTCCGCCTTTTTACACAGGGCGGCTTCTGATCGCGATGCAGCACATGGATGAGATTGTGCCCCTCTCCGAAGTCGATCTGATGCAGCGCCTCACAGAGGATGCCCTGGAATTGCGTCCCGATTTTCAGCAGAGGGATCTGGCCCCGCTTCCGCCGGATCAGCGCAATCTCTTCCTCGACGTGGAATACGCCCGCACGGCGACGATCCGGCACAATCTCTATCAGTTGATGAAAACCCACGCCGTGGAGTTTGTGGCGATCTCTCCTCGGGCGCAGTTGGCAGGCATCAAAGCCCCCGTCTATCTGCTGCATGGGCCTGTGGACGACGTGACTCCATTAGCCGAAGCAGAATGGAACGTTCAGGACATGCCCAAGGGGGTGCCATTGCATTACTTCGTCTCCCGCTGGATGGGTCATGCGGCGGTTGGGCCGCCCGCTTCTATCTGGACTCGCCTTGAACTTGGCAATTACGTCGCTTCCGTCCTTTCCGCATCCGGCATGCATTGAGCAGCGCCAGAAAGCTAAAATCATTTGTATGTCCTATGCCTCCGCCGTCGAGAGTCTCTACGCCCTCGGCCATGAGCTTGCGCCGCAGTCGGCCACCCCTGTTCCAGGCGCTCCGCAGACTCGCGCTCGGAAGTGGGATCTCGCTCACATGCGCACTTTGTGCCAGGCTCTGGGCGACCCACAGCACACCTTCGTTTCCGTGCTGATTGCTGGAACCAATGGCAAGGGTTCGACCGCGGCCACCCTCGCCTCCATCCTCTCGGCAGCGGGTCTGGAAACGGCTCTCTA
Source organism: Acidobacteriota bacterium (assembly GCA_021810815.1). Lineage (GTDB taxonomy): Bacteria > Acidobacteriota > Terriglobia > Terriglobales > Acidobacteriaceae > JAJZHR01. The sequence continues at coordinate 4,090 of JAJZHR010000085.1, forward strand.
CACGTCGCCGCACCTTGTTCGTCCCAATGAGCGCATCCAGAGAAGCCCGGCGCACGGCACTCTGCGGCCTATCTCCGACGAGGATTTCGCCCGCTGTTTTGATCGCGTGGACGAGACCGCGCAGACGCTTGTCCGCGAGGGCAAACTGCCGCACATGCCGAGCTTCTTTGAAGTGATGACCTCCATCGCTTTCCTCCACTTCGCCGAATCGGGCGCGCAGATCGCCGTGCTGGAGGCGGGTTTGGGAGGCCGTCTCGACGCCACGAACATCGTGGAGCCCACCCTCTCCATCCTCACCGATATCTCGCTTGACCACACCGAGTGGCTCGGCCATACCATCGCCGAGATTGCTCGCGAAAAGGCCGGAATCCTTCGCCCCAACGGCGTTTTGATCACGCTGCCGCAGCATCCCGAGGCCAATCAGGCTATCGGAGAGGCTGCCGTCGCTCTCGGCGTCCGCGCCATCAACGCTGCCCAATATATGCCCCAGTCCTATGCGCCTTGTGGCGTGGATGGCCCGGCTTTGCAGGAGCCGCATGGCTTCAGCCGCGCCATTCAGACTAATCAGGAGGGTGCTCTGGCTCCCGAGGTACCAGGGGAGACCAGCGAGGAAGCCAGGACTATCCCGGCGGCCATCATGCAGAGCTTCCGCAACCGCTACACCATCGCCATCGACGGCGAGCCAGCGGAGATCGACTCCCCGCTAGCGGGGCAGCACCAGCAGCGCAATATCGCCCTTGCCATCGCAGCCGCTGTCGAACTAAGGAATATGCAGGCAGGCGGCCAGGCTGCCGTCGCCGGTCTCACCACAGCCGCAATTCAGGCGGGAGTCCGCAACACGCATTGGCCAGGCCGGCTGGAGCTGCTGCCCATCTCCCAGGGCCGCTTCGTCCTGCTCGATGTCGCGCATAATCCGGCTGGCGCCTGGACGCTCCGCTCCGCCCTCTCCAGCTTGCCGGAGGATCGTCCCCGCACTCTGCTCTTCAGTTGCCTGCGCGACAAGGCGATTGCGGAGATCGCGCAGATTCTCGCTCCGCTCTTCGACCGTCCGCAGGACCATGCGGTGGTTTGCCCTGTGAACAATCCTCGGAGCGCATCGGCAGAAGAGCTGTTCGCGGCCGTCGAGAGATTCACGCCGACAGAAGCCGCAGTCGATGCTTCTGCGGCACTGGCACGCGCTCTGGAACTGACCCCGCCGGGTGGCATTCTGGTCGCAACCGGCTCCCTTTACCTTATCGGAGATATCCGTAACCTATTGATTACAGGAGCAGATGCCGCAAAGAAGGTTGGCAACGGATGAGTCTTGTAAACGGTGAGATCACCCCGGCTACTGAGGCTTCCCAGGTGGGCCCGGCTTCTGCAGCCAATCGCTGGGCTTCCCACCTTCTGCGCACTCCGCTCATTGCGGCTTCGACAGCGGCCTTCGGTGCCGCGTCGCTTGCAGTTTCGCGCTGGGACAGCTCTGGCCGCCGCCAGCACACCATTGCATCCCGATGGGCCCGCGCGCTTCTCCGCATCAGCGGATCGCCCGTGACGCTGCTTCACGGCGAGCGGCTCAGCCGCTTCCCCGCTGCCGTCTACGCCGCCAACCACCTCAGCTACATGGACACGCCGGTGATCTTCGGCAAACTGCCGTTCCAGTTCCGCATCCTGGCCCGGCACGATCTCTTCAGAATCCCCTTCATGGGATGGCACCTTCGCCGCTCCGGCCAGATTCCCGTTGACTCCTCCAGCCTCCGCTCCCAGGTCGCCAGCCTGAACCTCGGCGTGGCCGCGTTGAAAGCCGGAATGCCACTGGTGGTCTTCCCCGAGGGCGGCCGCTCAGAAGATGGTCTTCCTCACTCCTTCATGAGCGGGCCTGCGTGGATGGCCATCCGGGCGAATGTGCCCATCGTCCCGCTCACGCTGGTCGGCACGCATGAGTTGCTGCCCATGCATGTCTACCATTTGCGCCCTCGCCCTCTGCTGCTCATCGTCGGCGAGCCGATCCCAACCCAAGGCCTGACCAGCAAAGACGCCGACGCTCTCACCGAGCGCGTCCACGACGCCATCGCATTGACCTACTTTGAATTCTTCGACGGCATCAGTCAAAGCTCGGAACTCACAGTCCAAAGCTGAGTCCAAAAGGCCTATTCTTCCACTCATCCCAAGCAGACGATGCGCCTGGGCGAACGGTGCCCTACTCCTCCGAGCCGAGCACCGACAATAGGGCGTCGAAGTCCTCAATTCCGGAATATTCGATGATGACGCGACCTTTGCCCTTCTTGTCCTCGATCCGCACCTTTAGCCCCAGATTGCGCTGCAGCCTCTCCTGAGCCTCGCGAACATTGGGATCCTGGACCGGCTTCTTCGACGCGGCCACCGGCGGCCTGGTCTCGGGATTCAACAGGTTCTGCACGTAGATTTCGGTCTGCCGCACCGACAAGTGCTGCTGCAAAAGCATCGTCGCAGTGCGCAGGATATCGTCCGCGTTGTCCAGGGACAGCAAGGCCCGCGCGTGCCCAAAGCTGAGCAACCCGCGCTCGACGGACCCCTGTACCTCCTTCGGTAAACGCAACAAACGAAGGTAGTTAGCTACGGATGCCCGCTCCTTGCCCGTGCGCTGAGCCACCTGCTCCTGGGTCATTTTGAACTCGCGGGATAGCCGTTCAAATGCGCGCGCCTGTTCCATCGCATTCAGGTCGGCGCGCTGGAGGTTTTCGACAATCGTCATCTCCAGGGCCTGTTCGTCGGACACTTGCCGCACAACGGCTGGGATGCTCGTCTTGCCAACCCTCTGCGATGCCAGCCAGCGCCTCTCTCCGGCGATCAACTGGAATCGGCCACCGGGCAGAGGACGCACAATGATGGGTTGAACAACGCCAGTGGCGGCAATGGACTGCGCCAACTCCGCCAACTGCTCTTCATCCACCTGGCCGCGTGTCTGGTAGGGGTTCCGGTCCACCAGAGTCACGGCGATCTCGAAGGGCTTGCCATCCGGAACATGTTGCGCAGATGCCTGTGGTTGTTGGATTGGTTTGCTGGGGAGAAGCGACTCTAGTCCTTTTCCCAGGGCTCGTCGCTTCGGGTCGGTCGCGGTCTGCGTCATTGCATCCTCTCAAATGGCTCAACTTCGGGCCAGATTACTTCGTGTACGGCCAAAATTTCACCTTGACTTCGGGTATTTGCTGCGCCGTTTTGCGCTCCTTGGCCCGTGGGCTCTCAATCCCGTTGCGCTCCAGCAGTTCAAGCGCTAGGTCGCGATAACTTTCAGCTCCGCGGGAGCGGGGGTCGTACAGCATCACCGGCTTGCCGTGGCTCGGAGCTTCCGCCAGGCGCACATTGCGCGGAATCACCGTCTTCAGCAGCTTGTCAGCAAAAAAGCCGCGAAGATTCTCGGTTACTTGCTGCGAGAGATTGGTCCGGTCGTCGTACATCGTAAGCAGAACGCCCTCAAGGGCCAGTTTGGGGTTGAACGCCTGGCTGACTCGATCCAGAGTGCTCATCAACTCGCTGATGCCTTCCAGGGCGAAGTATTCGGCCTGCATTGGGACAAGCAAACCGTCGGCAGCCACCAGAGCGTTCAACGTGAGCAGGTCGAGAGCCGGCGGGCAGTCGAGGATGATGAATGGATAGCCATCCCGGATGGGGGCGAGGGCTTCGCGGAGCCGGAACTCGCGCCTGGGCTGCCCAATGAGTTCGATGGTGGCGCCAACGAGATTTTTGCTGCTGGGAACGACTTTGAGGGTCTCTATCTCAGTGGGCAGCGCGATGTCGGAGACGGTTGCGCCATGCAGCAGCAAGTCGTAGGTGGAGGCGCGCGCCTCGTCGCGCGGAAAGCCAAGTCCGCCGGTGGAGTTGGCCTGCGGGTCGCAATCCACCAGCAGGATGTTCAACCCCTCAAGAGCGAGCGCGGCGGCGAGATTGATGGCGGTGGTGGTTTTCCCCACCCCGCCCTTCTGATTGACGACAGCAATGACTTTGCTCATGGATTTGGGTAGGAACCTTGCGGACGGTTGCTAAAAAAGGCTCTAGGGAAGCTCTGATTGAGTCGCGATGTCCAAAGACACAGGCCTTAGCTGTCGAAGACTATGTTATTGCGTGCTGGCTGAATGAGGATTTTCCGAAAAGGCGGTCTACGTATGTTTCTTGCGCAGCTTTGTGTGTATCGCGGCACTTTGAACTGGAGCAAGAGTACGGGAGAAGTGCGGTTGGTTGCAAATGCGTGCTTCCTGAGCCGC
>JAJZHR010000086.1 GCA_021810815.1 Acidobacteriota bacterium
GCGGCGAGAGAGCAGATGCTGTCGCTGCGGCTCGAACTGGCGATGAAGATCTCCGAGAAAGGCCAGCGCATCGGGCGTCAACAACTGATCCAACTGCTCCGCCAGGGCTGCCTCGTCCGCTGCCCGGTCTGCTGGCCAGTCCGCTGCTGTGCCGCTCTGCGGCATCGGCCGCGCCCCAGGATCGAGCATCTGCAAAACGTCCGCCGCTGGGCGCATCCTGGTAGAACCTTCGTTCCGGGTGTAGGAAACTGATGTCTGCATATGCGTTTCACTCCCTGATAAATCGATAGTGCTGCGACAGCGTCCAGCAGACAGAAGGGCATCCGTTTCGATGCGTGCGTTTCTGCGGGATCCGTCTTGCAGCCAATGAGAACGTCGTGCCTGATCGTCGGGGAAAAATTGTCCGAACAAAGGAATAACGCATCCTCGTCACTCGAAGCGTCGAACTCGAATGCTCGGATATTGCTATCGGATGCACGCGAATCAATCCAGTTGACCCTTTCGCCAACTTTCAGGCAACATGAGACGTCCGAATCGGACGTTTTTTCTTTTGGGCGCGATGGCCCAAAAGAAGCCCGCAGGGGAACTGGAGCCAAAGCATGGCCGCCATCAAAGCACTTCTCGCCGAAGTCCAGTCGGCGCTTCTGGATCGCCGGATGAAGGACGGGATGGCGCAACTGGAGCGCTTTTCGCGGGTATTCGCTCCACTCGACACGGCGGACCCTGACGCTCCTTCGCTTCTGCTGTGCATCGCCATGTGGGTGGACGCTGGCTACAGGGACGCCTCACTGGTCCGCTCTCTTCTGGCCCGCTTCGACCCACCGCGCCGCCGCTCACTTCCACTCGCCGACTATCTGCAGGTGCGCATGGCGGAGGCATACTGCTCCATTGCGGAGGAGGACAGCGACGCAGCGATCGAGGCGCTGAATTTCGTGCTGCAGGTCCGGTTGGAGATGGACGACGACCTGCTGCTCGCGACGGCGTTCTTCTGGCGAAGCCGCGCGCATCGCCGCAAGGGAGAATACGAGGCGGCGCTGCCGGACGTGGCGCAGGCGCGCGCACTGGCCCAGTCGCTGCACCATCACAAGCTCGCCGCCCTGGTCCAGGTGCAGGAGAGCTGGCTGCTGTTCCAGAAGGGAATGTCCAGGGAGGCGCTGCGGATGCTGGACAACGCCGAGCAGAGCCTGAAGGACAGCGACGACTACGTGACCCTCGGCAACATCGAATCCGCGCGAGGCCGCATCGTGCGCCGCGCCGGAGAATACGCCCTGGCGCTCACGCACTTCGCCAGAGCGGTGGAGATCTACGGCCTGCTCGATCCTCACCATCCCAACCTGGCGCGCGCCCTGGTGAACGCCGCCTATGTGAAGCGGCTCATGGCGCTGCATCTGCGCAAGCGCATGGAAGGCGAGGACGCAGACAGGCCGGCGCGAGCAGCAGGCGCCCATGCGGAGAACTCCTCCCGCCGCGCCAACCGGACGCGCTATCTCGATGTGTGCCGGGACGCTCTGAACGATCTGAGCCGCGCCGGAGAGATCTACGTCGCACACCAGCACCACAGCGGCTCAGGGGCGGTGCTGGTCAACTCCGGCTACCTGCATCTGGATAGCGGCGACATCGACGGCGCTGCAACGTCCGCTCTGGCCGCCTATGAGCTTGGCAACGGGATGCACGACCACATCCTGATGGCGCGCGCCCGCGTCCTGCAGGCGGCGGCGGAGAATGAGCGCGTGGACCAGCAGATGGGCGAGGACGCGGACGCTGCCATCTACGCCGGTCTGGCGCGGAAATACGCCGAGGACGCTGTGGCGCTGTCTGGCCAGACGCAGAACCGCCGCCTGATCGCGAGCGCGCATCTGGCAAGAGGCATGACCTGCGCCAATGATTTCTTCCGCGAATGGGACGCAGCCGCCGATTGCGCTTCCCAGGCGGCAGCGCTGCTCCGGGCCGAGGACCGCGACCATCTATGGGAGGAGTTGCTGGTGCTCAAAACCCGCATCCTGCGCGCCTCCGGCATCGACGACACGCTGCGCGCCTGGTCCCAGGGCGTGGTCGGCGACAAAAGCTTTCAGCAGCTCAGCGAGGACTTCGCCGAGATCGTGATTCCCAAAGTATGGGCGCGAGAAGGGAAAAAAGTGTCGCGGGTCGCGGAACGCCTCTCGGTCTCGCCAAAGAAAGTCCGCCGCATCCTGAGAAACACCGGACACATGGCAGCATCCTCGGACGGAGCGTAGCCGCTCAATCCGTGGCAAGGCTGATGCGGTGCCGCACATCGGAGCCGCGCACCCAGAAGATCACATCCTCGGCGATGTTGGTGGCATGATCCGCCGTGCGCTCCAGGTTGCGCGCAATGACGATGGCGTTCATCGCATGCAGGCTGGCGTCCGGCGTCCGCTCCATCACCTGGATCAGCGCCGTATGCACGTCCCGGTTCATCGCGTCCATCACGTCGTCCATGTCCAGCACCGTCTCCGCAAGCCGCGCGTCCGCGTCCAGCAGGGCCTGCACGGCCGTGCGCACCATCTTGCCCGCCCACACGCCCATCTGCTTGATGTCTACCGGAAGGCTGATGAAGGGCAGCTTCATCAACGTCTCGGCGCGGCTGGCGATGTTCACGGACTGGTCGCCGACGCGCTCCAGGTCGCTGTTGATCTTGATCACCGCGAGGATGAAGCGCAGGTCGATGGCCATCGGCTGCTCTTTGGCGAGCAGGTTGTAGGCCATATTGTCCACCTCGCGCTCCGCCGAATTGATGGCGGCCTCCAGGTCGCGCACCAGTTGGCAAAGACCCTGATCCTGCGTCAGGTAGGCTTCCACCGAGCAGTCCAGCGCCTGCTGCGCCAGCGCCGCCATCGCCAGAAGCTTGTCCTTCAATTCGGCCAACTGCTGCTGGAAGTGGATCCTGGGCACGCGCTCTCTCCTGAAATCTGTATTGTGCAACAACGGCTGTTGCAGCAGGGTGAATTTCGTCCGCAGCAGGGCGGGTGGAACCAGAGTGGGAACTGTTGGCGCACCTGGTCGCCCCAGACGTCCGCGCCCTATGACCTCACAGCCCCAGACGCCGCGCCGCCTCCTGCGCCGCCACGTAGATCTGGTCGAACGAATCGACCGCGTAGAGCACCTTCTGCATCTCTCCGGTGGAGAACTCCTGCTCCATCACCTGATCCAGATTGAAGTCGCGAATCTCCGGCCCGCTGCTGCCGCCCTCCACCACATGCGTGCATTCGCCATGCGATGAGATCAGGCCGCTGCCATACACCTTGATCTTCCCTCCCTGGCGGATCACGCCAAACTCCACCGTGAACCAGAAGAGCCGCCCCATCCGCTCCAGATCGTCCGGATTCCGCAGCGACGCGCACACCTTTCCATAGTGCTGCAGAAAGTCCGCGAACACCGGGTGCGCATGCATCGGGACGTGGCCGAACACATCGTGGAAAATGTCCGGCTCCGGCGTGTACTCCATGGAATCGCGGCTGCGCAGCCAGGTTGTTGTCGGGAACAGGCGCGCCGACAGCATCTCGAAGAAGGCGTCTCCAGGCAGGAATCCGCTCACCGGCGTGGACTGCCAGCCCGTCCGCGGCATCAGCCTGCGGCTCACAGCGGCAAGATCCGGCAAGCTGTCCTCCCGCAGGCCGATCTGCTCGAACCCGTCGAGATATTCCCGGCAGGCGTGCTCGCGCAACTGCGGCATGCGCCGGCGCACCAGCTCCGCCCAGGTCGCATGCTGCTCCGGCGTGTACGCGGCGAAATCCTGCTGGATCAGGTACGGCTCCGCAACTGTGAGAACGGGGCCGACGCTTGCAACTGTGTTCATTGAGAATCTCCGTCCTGCTGCAATTCATCCCGTCCGTTTCAGGGCAAGATCCAAACATTTGATGATCCATCCCGCATGAAGAGTGTGTCAATCGCCCTGCGAACAGGGCGGAAGAAGCTCCGACTCCAAAGGGTTTGCGGCAGCAGCACCGCCAACACCGCCGGGGGAGACTCCGTCGCGGGCCGACCCCTGTGGCTGAAAGCCAGCCGCTGGCGAACGCTGCTACACTGATGTGTTTCGCTGGCGGCGGATGCGGCGTCCTGCGTTCCAGGGCACTTCTGCCAGCCCCGAAGATGGAGAAAATCATGTCCCTGATCGCGCACCAGCCCCTCAAGCAAGACCCGGCGCAAGCCCCCGCCCAGGCCCCGGCACCGCCGGATTTCCTTCCGCTCAATGGCACGGATTACGTCGAGTTCTACGTGGGCAACGCCCGCCAGGCGGCGCACTTCTACCGCTCCGCCTTCGGATTCAAGCTGGCGGCCTACAGCGGGCCGGAGACAGGCGTTCGCGAACGCGCCTCCTACGTCCTGCAGCAGGACAAGATCCGCCTCGTCCTGACCACCGCCCTCGCGCCCGAGCATCCCATCGCCGAGCACGTCCGCATCCACGGCGACGGCGTGCGCGACGTGGCCCTCTGGGTGGACGATGCCGAAGCCGCCTGGAAAGCCACCACCGACCGCGGAGCTCGCAGCGTCCGCGCGCCGGAAACCCTCAAGGACGAGAACGGCGAGGCCCGCGTCGCCTCCATCGCCACCTACGGCGAAACCATCCACACCTTCGTCGAGCGGCGCAACTACCGCGGAGCCTTCCTTCCCGGCTTTGCCGCCGTCACCAAGGACGACGTCGTCTCGCGCCCCGTCGGGCTCAAGTACATCGACCACATGGTGGGCAACGTCGGCTGGGGCGAGATGAACCGCTGGGTGGAGTTCTACGCCCGCGTGATGGGCTTCAGCATGTTCAAGCACTTCGACGACAACGACATCTCCACCGACTACTCCGCCCTGATGTCCAAGGTGATGTCCAACGGCAACGAGCGCGTCAAGTTCCCCATCAACGAGCCGGCCAAGGGCAAGCGCAAGTCGCAGATCGAGGAATACCTCGACTTCTACCGCGGCCCCGGCATCCAGCACATCGCCATGGCCACCGACGACATCATCGCCACCGTCCGCAAGCTGCGCGACCAGGGCGTGGAGTTCCTCCGCGTTCCCAACGCCTACTATGACGATCTGCTGGCCCGCGTCGGCCCCATCGAGGAGCCGCTCGATCCGCTGCGCGAGCTGGGAGTGCTGGTGGACCGCGACGACGAGGGCTACATGCTCCAGATCTTCACCCGCCCGGTCGAGGACAGGCCCACCCTGTTCTACGAAATCATTCAGCGCCGGGGAAGCCGCAGCTTCGGCAAAGGAAACTTCAAGGCCCTCTTCGAAGCCATCGAGCGCGAGCAGGATCTGCGCGGCAACCTGTAGAACCCAAGCAGCCTCCGGCAAATCGTGCGCCCCACGTCTCGCCTTGGAGCGATAACTCCCGAGACGTGGGCTCTGCTGCCCTGTTGTCCCATGGCGATCAACCCTGCCATTCGGAGCGGAGCGCGAAGCTCGGAGCCGAAGAATCCCGGGATGCCACCGCGCCGGATGGATGCATTTCTCCCCTTGCCGGCAGACCGCCTCGTCCGCAAGCCACCCGCATCCCCCACCCAGCGCCCTCGGGATTCTTCGTCGCCAGCCGCTGCTCCCGGAAGGACAACTCGCTGACAAAATAGCGGTTTGCCGACAGGGGCCGCCCACCGCGCGCCATGCCTCCGTCGCAGAGGACGGCGCGATTGTGAATATTCCACGAACAGGAATCCCCTGCGGAAGCGCACGATTCTTCGTCTGTTCACATTCAGTTCTTTCTGCATTCACATTCGCTTGGCACTCTTGTAGCTAACTCCACAGCCAAATCGCATTCGAACGAGGCTGCCAGCGGGTCTTCAGACAGCCGCCGCGCCGAATGCCGACAGGGCCTTGTGGACACGAAACATGAGAGGCCAAATGAACAGGAATTTGAAGGCGTTTCTGACGCTCGTACTGGCATCGAGCCTGGTGGGCGCCCACGCGCAAACCAGCTCCGCCACCGGATCAGCCGCTACGCCGCACAAGAAGACGGCGAAGAAGGCTGTAGCCAAAAAGGAAGCGGGTCCCACTGTCGAGGAGCAGATCCGCGAACTTCGCGAGGACTTCCAACAGCAGATCACCGACTTGAAGGCGCAGATCGCCGCCCGCGATGCCCAGCTCCAGCAGGCGCAGCAGACCGCCCAGGCGGCCCAGCAGAAGGCGACCGACGCCTCCGCCAAGGCTGACACCGTCAGCTCCAGCGTGGCCCAGAGCACACAGGCCGTCACCAGCCTGCAAGGCGCAGTCAGCGACCTGAAGACCAGCGACACCAACCTGATCCAGACCGTGCAGGACAGCCAGAAGACCATCCATAAGCAGATCACCGAGGCAGTGGACTCGCCCAGCACGCTGCACTACAAGGGCGTCACTATCACTCCCATCGCCTTCCTGGCGGCTGAGTCCGTGGACCGCACGCGCTCGCTCAACTCCGACATCAACACGCCCTTCAACGCTGTTCCCTACCCCGGCGCGGCGCAGTGGAACGTGAGCGAGTTCAACGCCACCGGCCGTCAGTCGCGCATCGGAGCCCTGTTCCAGGGCAAGCTGCCGAACCTCACCATCGGCGGCTACGTCGAGGCCGACTTCCTGAACGCCGGCGCGACCTCCAACAACAACGAGAGCAACAGCTATCCTCTGCGCTTCCGCCAGGCATGGGCGCAGGCTGCCATGAACAACGGATTCACCGTGACCGGCGGACAGATGTGGTCCCTGGTGACCGAGACCAAGCACTCCACCGACCCACGTTCTGAGAATATGCCGCAGACCATCGACCCTCAGTACCACGTGGGTTTTAGCTGGACACGGCAGTACGGCGTTCGCTTCTCGAAGATGTTTGCCGGCAACAAGGCGACCATCGCGGCATCCGTCGAAGAGTCGCAGGGCCTGTACGCCGGATCGAACGTTCCCTCGAACTTCTTCATCGGCGGCGGCGGCAACGGCGGCGGACTCTTCAACCCCACCACCAACTACACCAACAACATCGCTCCGGACTTCGTCGTCAAAGCGGCCTTCGACCCCGGCTACGGCCACTATGAGATCTTCGGGCTGGCCCGCTTCTTCCGCGACCGCTACTACCCCAACCAGGCGACCAAATCAACGGTTGGCGCCACGAACGCCACTGCGGCGGGCGGCGGCATCGGCTTCAACGCGCGCTTCCCTGTCACGACCAAGGCGGATTTCGGCCTCCACGTCCTGACCGGAGACGGCGTGGGCCGTTATGGCTCTGTCACGCTGCCGGACTTCACCGTCCACCCCGACGGCACCCCGGCGCCGATCCGCGCCACCCAGGCGCTGCTCACCCTGGAGCCGCACGTCACCAAGAAGCTGGACCTCTACATCAACTCCGGCGTCGAGTACGCGCAGCGCACCACTTACCTGAACTCGAATGGAGTCCTGGTCGGCTACGCTCCACAAACCCTGAACAACACCGGATGCAGCACGGAGACGCTGCCGACGGCCACCGGCAACGGCTTCGCTGGCGGCGCTCCCTACAACCCCGGAACTCCGGCCAACTGCGCCGGCGTCACCAAGGCCGTGTTTGAAGACACCATCGGCCTCTGGTACCGCTTCTACAACGGGCCGAAGGGCAGCCTGCGCTACGGCATGCAGTACAGCTACCTGGACAAGCACGCCTGGACGGGAATTGGCGGAGCTCCCAAGGGGCAGGACAACATGGTCTACACCTCGTTCCGCTACTACCTGCCGTAAACTGCCAGCAACCTGGGCAATTCAGAGGGCGCCTTCGCGGGCGCCCTCTTTCCTTGTGCGCCGCACCCCGCTTTTGCGCCTCGCTCCAGCACCGCGCCGCTCTCTTTGTGTTGACTAGAAAGAGTCCGCTCTCTAAGATTGAGCCGCAAACTATTGAATTGGCGGGTAGACTGCCATTTGGCGTTGCCAACAGTGCCCCTATCTGGTGCAGCTGCGGCAGTCGTAGCCTCACATGCGATCTGTGGAAGCCGCCTGGCGGCACATGCCAGGGGCTCCCTGCGCCGCGATTTCAGGCCGTCAAGAACCGCATGGCCGTCTTTCTGGTTCGGGCTCTTTCGAGGTTCTCGCCCTGAATACGTCGATGCACTCTCGAGTACCGTATCTGCGGCCATACGCAGTCTGCTCTTGGATCCACAAGGAACTGTCGAAAGGCACACATTGATGCACACCTCCCCCCGCCGTTCGAGCAGCACCCAATTCGCGAAGAAGCTTCACTCAACCCTGCTCGCTCTCTGCCTACCGGGCATGTTCTCCGCGTCCTTCGCGGCCCACGCGCAGACGCTCAGCTATCTCGGCTCGCAGTCGGTCGTGGCCACCGGCAGCGCCAATGGTCTGCAAGGCGCGGAGGGCGTCGC
>JAJZHR010000087.1 GCA_021810815.1 Acidobacteriota bacterium
GCTGCTGTCCTCTCGGCAGCGCGCGAGATCTCGGCCCGCCTGGGACATCGCGAGGCTGAACCTGCGCCAATGTCCCCTGCGACAGTCCATCGCGAGGCGGAACCAGCGCCAACGTCCCCTGCGAAAGTCCACCGCGCCTCGCGAGCAAAGAGCGCTTCGGCAGGCTGATACGCGGGGCGACTCTGCATCGCTCATCGAAGGAGAACACTGCTTCGCGCGTATTGTTATTTGGATTTGTATTTTCTATGTTGACACGGGTTCGACCAGGAGGGTACAAACCGTAGGGGTGCCGAGATTTGTTTTTGCGCGGAGCCACTTGGACGGGGGTCCCTCTTGAACGAAGATTGCATGAAGGGCAAGACAGCGGTTGTCACCGGAGGAGCAAGCGGGATTGGCCGCGCCATCGCGCTTCGGCTCGGATCGCTTGGTGCGCGCGTCCGCCTGCTCGACACCAACATTGAAGCGGCGCGCCTGGTTGCGACCGAGGTGGAGCAGGCTGGCGGAGACGCTCTTGCTTTGCAGTGCGACATCGCGGACGCGGAGAGCGTCGCCAAGACTTTCGAGGCATTGTTCCTGCAAGGCCGGCTGGATATGCTGGTGAACAGCGCAGGCATCTCTCACATCGGCAACCTGACGAATACCACGGAGCAGGACTTCGACCGCGTCTACAGGGTAAACGTCAAAGGCACCTACCTCTGCATGCAGGCCTGCGTTCCGCACATGGTGGAGAACGGCGGGGGCGTCATCCTGAACATGGCCTCGATCGCCGCCACAGCAGGCCTTTTGGACCGCTTCGCCTACTCCATGAGCAAAGGCGCCGTGCTCTCGATGACCCTCTCCGTCGCGAAGGACTACATCGGCAAGGGCATCCGCTGCAACTGCATCTCCCCCGCCCGCATTCACACTCCCTTCGTGGACGGCTTCATCGCGAAGAACTATCCGGGGCGCGAGGAGGAGATGTTCCGCGCCCTCTCCAACTCGCAGCCCATCGGACGCATGGGGACGCCGGAGGAGGTCGCCTTCCTCGCTGGCTACCTTTGCTCGGACCAGGCCAGCTTCATCACCGGCGCGGACATTCCGCTCGATGGAGGCTTCTTCAATCTTCGCGGTTAAGAAAGGGGCGCGCGGAACTGCGCGAAGCAGATGCGCAGCATCAATGCCGCAGCGCAACGCTCCAGGCAAGGGACTGATGCAGGAGCGGCCGAAGTCCGAGCAAGCGCCAGCGATGGCGCGCAACATCTCCTTCAGCAACATCAGCAGCACGGTCACAACGCGTCCGTCGCAACTGCCAGACGCCCAGGTGACCGGCAACTCAACGCCGGGCGAAGCGCACAACTGCGCGTTTGCGCAGTTGGCCTCAAGAAATCTCAAGGAGGTTATCGGACCATGATGACAGTGACACGAAGGGACGCAATCCGCACTCTTGCAGCAGCTCCTTTTTTCGCCAGCGCGGCGATGCGGCACGCCCTGGCCTCTCCGATGGCCTGGCAGACTGCGCCTGCGAGCGAAGGCAGCAACGACTGGTCGAAAGCCATCGTGGATTCGACCATGTTCCGCTACCCCGACCCAGCGAAGCTCGGCGGCTGGGGATACGCGATCTCGCTCTACCTCTACGGCCAATACCTGGTCTACAAACGCACCGGGCATAAGCCCTATCTTGACCACATGCAGGGCTGGGTGGACAGCCACGTCAACCAGGACGGCGTGATCGACAAGCCCATCAACTCGCTGGACTACATGCTGCCCGGCAACCTGCTGCTGGTGCTCCACCAGGAGACAGGGCAGGAGAAGTACCGCAAGGCGGCCGAGAGCATCCGCGTCCGTCTGGACACCTATCCGCGCACAGAGGACGGCGGCTTCTGGCATGCGCTCTCGCGCCAGCATCAACTCTGGCTCGATGGCATGTACATGTCCATGCCATTTCTTGTCCGCTATGGGCAAATGTACAACGATCAGAAGTACGCCTGCGACGAGGCGGCCAGGCAGTTGCTCCTATACGCGAAGCACCTGAACGACCCGGCAAGCGGCCTGATGTACCACGCCTATGACGAGTCGGGGGCGCAGCCCTGGGCGGTTCCACCGGCCAACCACTCGTCCTTCTTCTGGTGCCGCGCCATCGGCTGGTATGGCATGGCCCTGATCGAGGTGCTGGAGGTGCTTCCGCACAAGCACCCGCACCGCAAGGAATTGATCGCACTGGTTCGCCAGCTCACAGACGCGTACCGGAAGTATCAGGACCCCAGGACAGGCCTGTGGTACCAGGTAGTGGACAAGGGCGGCCTGGACGGCAACTGGCTGGAGACATCCAGCTCCAGCATGTATAGCTACACCATCTCCCGCGCTGTGCAGCGCGGCTACATCGGCAGAAAGCACCTGCATGTGGCGACCAGGGGCCGCCAGGGCGTTCTGACGCAGCTCTCAAAGGATGCGGATGGGCACGCGCACATCGCCAACATCTGCGGAGGCACCAACGTGGGCGATCTCGCCTATTACCTCGCCCGGCCCCGCAACACCGACGACTTCCACGGAATTGGCGCGTTTCTCATCATGAATGAGCAGTTGGGCCCCAAGATCCAATCGTAGAAGCCCTGGGTAGAGGCTCTGGGTGGACGCGCCTGCTTTTATAAAACGGAGATCGAACCGCTGGCCCTCGGCGGCGCAGGCGATGTCGTTGAACGATATCGCCTGCGCCAGGATTCGTGTATTCTTGTTTTTTGAAGTAGGTTCTCTCCGCTAACAGACGCCGCGATTCGCGAAGAATCGCCGGGTAGGCCATGCTGATCCGCACTACAATCTCCGCCATTCATATTCTGGCATTCGGCCTTGTGCCGACCAGTATCTTTTCGCCTGCTGGAACCCCTGCGCATTCCATTTTCGACCTGTCGATGTTTGTGTTCGCCATCACCGGAACCATCTTCCTGGTCGTGGCCGGCCTGCTTCTCTACGCGCTCATTCGTTACCGCAACCAGCCGGGTCATACGGGTCGGGAGCCTACGCAGATCTATGGAAGCAATCAAATCGAAGTCTCCTGGACGGTGATTCCGATTCTGATTGTGGTGGTGTTGTTCCTCACATCGGCCCGCGTCATCTTTACCACCCAGGCAGCTCCCAAGCCAAAGAAAGCTCTGGATGTGGTGGTCATCGGACATCAGTTCTGGTGGGAGTTCCGCTATCCCAAGCTCGGCATCGTCACCGCCAATGAGCTGCATGTGCCAGTCAGCGATCCTCTTCACCCGACGCCGACGTACCTGACCATGTCGTCTGCGGACACCGACCACAGCTTCTGGGTCCCCCGGCTGGCGGGCAAGACGGATGTGATTCCGAACAAGGTGAACGTGATGTGGATCGACCCGGCGACACCGGGCCTGTACCTTGGCCAGTGCGCTCAGTATTGCGGTACCCAGCACGCGCTGATGCTGATCCGCGTTTATGCTGATTCGCCCTCTGATTTCGCCGCCTGGGTTGCGCGCCAGAAGATGCCGGCGGTCGAAAGCGCGGACGCGGCGGAAGGCGAGGCCGTCTTTCAGCGCAACGCATGCATCAACTGCCATACCGTCGCAGGCACAGTGGCCACAGGCAGATTCGGCCCGGACCTGACGCACCTGGCCAGCCGGGATACCATCGCGTCTGGAGCTCTGCCCAACACCGAGGAGAACCTGAGGGGCTGGGTCGACAATCCGGACCACTACAAACCTGGCGCCCTGATGCCTCCGATGCACCTCAACCAGCACGACCTTGACGCCGTCACCAAATATCTCACGACGCTTCGTTAGATGTGGAAAGGAAGGGACCAGTGGCAACGCAGACTCCGGTGAGCCCAGTTGCGGACAGGACAACAGCATTGCGGCCGAGCGGCCGGATGCTGGAGGTGCTGCACGAGTGGGTGACCACGGTCGATCACAAGAAGATCGGATTGATGTACATCGCATATGCCCTGGTTTTCATGCTCATCGCGGGCGTGCAGGCCCTTTTGATGCGCATCCAGCTCGCGGTTCCGAACAACCACTTCGTCTCTCCGCAGGAATTCAACCGCCTCTTCACCATGCACGGCACGACGATGGTCTTCTTCGTCGGCATGCCCATCCTGTTCGGCTTCGGCAACTACCTGGTGCCGCTGATGATCGGCGCGCGCGATATGGCCTTTCCGCGCCTGAACGCCTTCAGCTTCTGGATCGCTGGCTTTGGCGGCCTGCTGCTTTATTTCAGCTATTTCGCCGGGAGCGGCCTCTACGCCGCCGGCACAGCGCCAGATGTGGGCTGGTTCGCCTACGCTCCGCTCACAGCCAGGGCCTTCTCTCCGGGACACAGCACGGACTACTGGACGCTTGGCGTGCTGCTGAGCGGCATCGGCACCATTGGCACAGCGCTCAACATCGTGACCACAACCATCTGCATGCGCTGCCCAGGCATGAAGATGAGCCGCATGCCGCTGCTGGTGTGGCTGTACTTTGTCACCTGCTGCATGGTGTTCGTCGCTGTCAGCCCGCTGACCGCGGCCCAGATCATGCTGATGATCGATCGCTATCTCGGCGGCCACTTCTTTGACACCCAGGCTGGCGGATCAGCCGTCCTGTGGATGCATTTCTTCTGGATCTTCGGCCATCCCGAGGTCTACATTCTGGTGCTGCCGGCCTTCGGGTTCGCCAACGAGATCATTCCCGTGTTCTCTCGCAAGGCCATCTTCGGCTATCCGGCGATGGTGGGCGCCACCGTCGGCATCGGCTTTATCAGCCTCAGCGTGTGGGCGCACCATATGTTCTCCGTGGGCCTGGGGCCCGGCGCCAATGCGTTCTTCACCTTCGCGACCATGGTCATCTCCGTGCCAACCGGGATAAAAATCTTCAACTGGCTCGCGACGCTCTGGGGCGGCAACATCCACTTCACCACGTCCATGATGTTCGCCGTGGGATTCCTCTTCCAGTTCCTCATCGCAGGCCTCACCGGCATCATGCTGTCGGTGGCGCCGTTCGATTGGCAGTTGACCGGATCCTATTTCGTGGTGGCCCACTTCCACTACGTCCTGGTGGGAGCGATCCTGTTCATGATCTTTTCGGCCTTCTACTACTGGTTTCCGAAAATGTCTGGCCGGGTGCTGGTGGAGAAGCTGGGCAAGTGGCACTTCTGGCTCTTCCTCATCGGCTTCCACCTCACGTTCGACTTCATGCACATTCCCGGCATGCTTGGGATGCCGCGCCGCATCTACACCTACGAGGCCGACCGCGGATGGGCGATGTGGAACATGATCATCAGCAGCGGAGCTGTGCTGCAGGCGATTGCGATCCTCATCTTCGTCTACAACATGGTGTGGTCCTATTTCAAGGGACCGGTGGCTGGCCCCGATCCATGGGATGCATGGACGCTGGAGTGGACGACGACTTCCCCGCCCCCTGCGTACAACTTCGCAGTGCTGCCCACAGTCGAGAGCCGTCGGCCGTTGTGGGACCTGAAACACCCTGAAGACCCAGACAGCAACTACGAATAGGCACCGCGGAAAGGAGGCGCAGGATGAGCACCGCAGCTATAGTCCCACACGGCACGAGCGAAGAATGGAAGCTGCCATCGCGCGGCATCGTCGGCATGGCTTGCCTGATCGCCGCAGAGTCCGCCGTCTTCATCATTTTCGTCGTCGCCTATATCTACTATCTGGGCAAGAGCCTGAGCGGGCCAAGTCCGCACGACGTGCTGGAGCTGCCGATCCTGACCACCATCTGCCTGCTCTCCAGCAGCATCACGGTGCATTTCGCCGTGGCGGCCCTGCGGAAGGGCAAGACCAGCATGTGCTCATTGTGGCTGGCCGCGACGGTGCTGCTGGGCAGCATCTTCCTGGCGGGCACGGGCCACGAGTGGTATCAACTGATCTACCGCGATGGCCTTACCATCCGCACCAACCTTTTCGGAACCACGTTCTATTCTCTGGTGGGCCTGCATGCGAGCCATGTGATTGTGGGCCTTGTCCTGCTGGCGCTGGCCCTGGTGTTTTCGCTGAGCGGAAAGGTGACGGAAGAGCACGCGGAGCGGCTTGAGGTGCTTTCTCTCTATTGGCATTTTGTGGATGCCGTGTGGGTGGTCGTATTCACCGTCGTCTATGTTCTTGGCAGGTAATGCCGCAGCGAGGTAAGGAATGGATATCCGGAGCGAGAGCGGGGGCGGGCATCACGACGCGGGAGCAGTGCATTTGCCTGCGCCGACCGCGTGGCCCATGGTGCTTGCGCTGGGCATGGCGCTGATCATGACCGGCCTGGTGACGAACGGAGTTATCGGCCTGCTCGGTCTGCTGCTGACAGTGCTCGGCAGCGTCGGCTGGTTTCGCCAGGTGCTTCCCGTGGAGCAGCATGAGGCTGTGGCGATGCAGGCGGAGCAGATCCAGATCTACAGCACGCGCGTCTCCGTCGACCGACTGGCCATCGCGCCGAGCCACCGGAAGATACTGCCGATCGAGGTGTTCCACATTACGACCGGATTGAAGGGAGGCATCGCTGGAGGCATCGCGATGACCGTTCCCGCCGCCATCTTCAGCCTCATCAAATACCACAGCATCTGGTATGCGATGAATCTGCTTGCTGCGGGCGGATTTGTGAGCTGGGCAGGGGCGAGCAACGCATTCCTTGCGCAGTTCCATCCGGAGGGTCTGCTGGCGGGCCTCGCGATTCACATTGTCGCCTCTCTGCTCGTCGGTCTGCTGTATGGCGCGGTGCTCCCCATGTTTCCATGGAAGCCGATCCTCACGGCGGGCTTCCTCGCTCCTCTGGTGTGGACCGGCCTGCTGTATTCCACGCTGAACATCGTCAGCCCCATTCTGGATGAACGCATCGACTGGTTCTGGTTCATCATGTCGCAGGTCGCATTCGGGCTCGTGGCAGGCTTCGTCATCAACCTGCAGGCCAAGGTGCGCACAGCGCAGTTCCAGGCTTTGCCCTTCGCCGTGCGGGCTGGCCTGCACAGCGACGCGACCCTCAAAACCGAAGAGAGGGACACGCCGCAATGAGTGGACGAACCGTCTTGCAAGCTCTGCTGTTGTGCGCTCTTCCCCTTGGCATGCTCGGTTGCGATCGCGCTCCGGGCTACCCCAAACCGGGGCCAGAGGTCGTTCGCCCCGACGAAGTTGTGGACTTTCCAACGCTGTACAAGCAGAACTGCTCCGCCTGCCACGGTGCGGACGGAAAAAATGGAGCGGCGATTTCCCTCTCCAATCCCGTTTACCTGGCCACGGCTGGCGAAGCCAATCTGCTGGCCGTGACCGCGAAGGGCGTCAAGGGGACGCTGATGCCGCCGTTCGCGAAGAGCTCTGGCGGCATGCTGACGGACCAGCAAATTGAGAGTCTGGTGCAGGGCATGCTCCGCACATGGAGCCGACCCGACCAGTTCGCAGGCCAGACGCTGCCGTCGTACGCCAGCAGCACTCCAGGCGACGCCGAGCGGGGACAAAAGGCTTTCGTTACTTTCTGCGCCCGCTGCCATGGGGCAGACGGGAGCGGCGCCAGCATCACGGACGGCGGCAAAACAGAGAAGAACGGCTCTCTGGTCGACCCCACCTATCTCGCGCTGGTGAGCGATCAGAACCTGCGGAGCGTGATCATTGCCGGGCGGCCAGATGAGGGAATGCCCGACTGGAGGTCTGATATCTCCGGGGCTGGATCGCGCCCCATGAACGACCAGGAAATCACGGACACCGTAGCCTGGCTCGCGGGGCATCGCGTGAAGACCGCAGGTCAGCCATATCCGCAACACCCGTAGAACCCTCGCAAGGAGACCCGATGCATACACCACCCGAACCCGGCGAGCAGCTTCCAGCAGAAGGAACGGCGCAGAGCGCCCCCGACGAAGCAGCGCAGAGCGCGAAGACTGCGGCGCACACCAGGCGCGCCTTCCTTTTCAAGATATCGCTGTTTCTGAACGGCGCAGTTGGGGCCGTGCTGGCGGTGCCAATTATTGGCTATATCCTCGGCCCCGCGTTCAAGAAGACCTCGAATTACAACTCGTGGGTGACGCTGGGCGCCATCAGCGATTTCCCGGAGGGCGAGACGCGCCTGGCCGAGTTCCGCAACGTCACTTCGCCTTCCGACGGCGAGACCGCCAAGGTGCCCTGCTGGGTGAGCCGCATTGAAGGCAGCAAGTTCCAGGTGTTCGCCATCAACTGCGCGCACCTCGGCTGCCCTGTCCGCTGGTTCGCGGAGTCGCGGCTTTTCCTCTGCCCATGCCATGGCGGCGCCTATTACGCGGATGGCTCCCGCGCATCCGGCCCCCCGGACCGCGGCCTCTTTGAATA
>JAJZHR010000088.1 GCA_021810815.1 Acidobacteriota bacterium
GTAAAACAGGAGGTTGCGACCGCCCCCAGGAAAGTTTGAGATTGCGTTTTGTCGTGCCGACGCTTTACTATAGCGCGGTCGTGGTATCGCTCCCACATGCGGCGTACAGTGACGCCGCAGCGACGGTCAACTCAATCTCGAACCAGCTGGGGACGGCGCTCCTCACCCAAAGTCTTGCGCTCCCGTCCGCGAAAGCTGTCACCTGTTTTCCGGGGGCAACAAGCCTTGCGCTCTTTCACTTTCGCCGTCCTGCTCGCCGTCGCAACAGCCGCACCCGGCGGCTCAGCCCAAGCCGCATCCTCGCCGGACGCGACCACCAAAGCCGCTCGTGTGGTTGTTTTTTCTCAGCCGGGATTTCCGGTCATTGAGAGCGAGCCAGTGTCGCGCGCAACGCTTGTCGCCGCTCTTGGCGGGAGCACTGTCTTCGCGGACCTGGATGAGTTGCGGTCCGGGTCGGTTCTGAGCGGAGCCTCGCTGCTGGTGATGCCCTACGGCTCGGCCGTTCCCGTTGCGGCGTGGCCCAGCATTGAGCATTATCTTGGCGGCGGTGGCAATCTGCTCTTTCTGGGTGGCCAGCCGCTCCGCGTTCCCGTGCTCGGCGACGGCGACAAGGAGGGTGCCTTCACTGCGAAAGACCCGCAGGACACCTACAGCCGAGCCATCGATTTCAGGCACAGCTATGCGGTTCCCATGGGCGGCGGAGAGACCCGCTTCGCATGGCGCAATGGCTACGACTTCCTGCCGAAGCTGGCCGTGCGCGCGCAAAAAGTATTCGCCGAGGAGGGCCGCCTGCAAGGGCTGGGCTACCTGGACGCGGCCGACGGCACGCATCTCGCCGCGCCTGTGATTGTGGCCGACCATGGGGCCGGCCGCATCGTCGCTCTGCCTTTCAACCCGGAGCCGGGCTACTGGGCGTCGGAGGACGGCGTGGCGCTGATTCGCACCGCCTCGCAGTACGCAGCAGCCGGGGCAACGAGCTTCTTCCTGGAAGCTCAGTACTCCACGCTGCGGCCAGGCGAAACGCCGGAGTTGACGCTGCATCTGCGGCAGGGACACGCTGATTCCGCTGGGGGCGAAGCGAAGGTTGAGCTGCTGGACGGGAGCAGGGTTCTTGATACGGCCAGTGTGCCGCTGGGCGGAGCGGACGCAGATGCTGCTGTGCCGTTTCGCAAGCCGCTCGGCGCTGGCATCTACACCGTTCGAGCGACATGGACTCCTGCTGGCGCGAGCCAACCGCAGGAGTTCGCCGAAAATGGGCTGGTGGTGGAGGAGCTTAGCGCTCTGGATACGGGAGCAGCACTCGGGACGGACGGTGACTTTCTGTCGCTCGGCGGCAAGCCCTTCTTCCCCGTCGGCACCAACTACTTCAGCACCGAGGGGAACGGCTGGGACTTCTCCGGCCCGCGCAACGCCGCAGTATGGGACCGCGACTTCGCGGACATGGAACGCCACGGCGTGAGCTTTGTGCGCACAGGCGTATGGATGCCCAACGCGAAATTTGTGGAGCCGCTGACCGGACAAGCGAACGAGCGTTTCCTCCGCAACCTGGAAGCGTTCCTCGCTGCGGCCCATCGACACAACATCGCGGTCAACTTCACGTGCTTCGCTTTCACGCCGCGCATGGGCCAGCCCGGCCGACCGGGAAGCGAAGCCCTCACGCCGCCGAACCCCTATCTGGACCGCGGCACCGTGCGAGCGGAGCAGGAGTATGTGCTCTCCATCGCGAGCCGCTTTCGCAAGGTTCCGTGGCTCTCCTACGACCTCATCAACGAGCCCTCCTTCTCCAACCCCCGCGTGATCTTCCACGGCAATGTGCCGAACAACGATCCTGCCGAGGTGAGCGCATGGCACGGCTGGCTGCAGCAGCATTACCACTCGCTTGCCGCCCTCGCCGACGCGTGGCGCGTGACGCCGGAGCAGCTTGGCGACTGGAACAGCATCCCTCTGCCGAAGCAGGCCGACCTGACCTATGACCGCTATGGCAATGCGCAGGAGGTTCGCGCAGTGGACTACAACCTGTTCGCGCAGGACATGTTTTCGGGATGGGTCCACGGCATGGTGGGTGCGATTCGCGGCATTGGCAGCACGCAGCTTATCAACGTGGGCCAGGACGAGGGCGGCGTCACCAACCGCCTTCTGAACCAGTTCTATGCGACCTCCGGCGTCTCGTTCACAACCAACCACACCTACTGGCAGGATGATGCTCTGCTGTGGGACTCGGTTGCGGCCAAGCGGCCGGGGCTGCCGAACATCACGGGCGAGACCGGCTACCAGCCCGCATGGAATCCCGATGGGAGTTGGCGCTATGACGAACTGACGGGGACCGCGATCGAAGAGCGCAAGTGGGCGCTGGGCTTCGCCGCCGGCTCCTCTGGAGCGATGCAGTGGGACTGGGACCGCGAGGCGGACTTCGGCATTGAGCGCAGCGACGGCTCGGCGAAGGTTTGGGAGAACATGATGCGCGACCTCGGCCGCTTCGCCACGGACGCCGCACCCTACGCAACCGGGATCACACTGCCGCAAGTGGCGATGGTGCTGCCGCAGTCGCTGCAGCTCTCGGTCTACAACGCGCAAGCGCTCGAAGCGCAGCAGACGGCGGTCCGCGTCCTCTACCAATACAATCGCGCTGAGGCGTATGCGGTCGGCGAATACCAGACGGATACGCTGGGCACGCCGAAGCTGATTGTGCTGCCGTCTCCATACGGACTGACAGCGAAGGCATGGGCGGACATCGAGGCGCGGGTGCGCGCTGGCGCAGTGCTGCTGCTCTCTGGCCCATTCAACGACGATGCGCACCTGCACCCGACGGATCGCGCGAAGCAACTGGGACTGCCTGCGCTGCTTGAGCCGTTGCAGTTGCGCGACGACACGCTGCACTCGCCCGCAGGCGATCTTGCGTTGCAGTACGCGGGCATGAAGACAACGGTGCTGGACCGCGCCGTGCTGCCGGACGGCAAGAGCTGGGCGGAGTTGACGCTTGGCAAGGGAAAGGTGCTCTTCTCCGCGTTCCCGCTGGAGTTGAACGGCGATCTCGCGTCGGTGGCAAAGGTCTACGCCGACGCTCTGAAAACGGCCGGAATTGGCGCGACTTACACCACTGAGGTGAAGAACCAGGGCATTCTCATCTGCCCGACCAGGCTGCCGCACGCGACGCTGTACGTGCTGACATCGGAGACGGAAGCGATGCCCGTCTCCTTCCATGACACGCGCAGCAACAAGACATTCACGGGCCCTCTTGGCGCAGGACGCGCCGCCTTGCTGCTGGTCGGCGAGAAGGGCGAACTGCTTGCGAGCTACGGCTGGCAAGGAAATCAATGATGGGGTTCAAGCGGAGAGGCTAGCCGCACAACGCGCACGGATCAAGAGAAGCGAAGCGCCGGCATCGCGCTTTTTGCCGAAAAAAATAGCAGTTCAGGAACAAAGATCAGTCATACCGGAGCCAATTCGAATGCGAATTCCATCTCAGAAAGCCGTCCTGCTGGCCAGCGTCCTCTTCACGGCGCTCTCCTTTTCCGCACCGAATGCCCACGCCGCCACCGCTCCTCCAGCGCCCGTGGTGCTTTCCTCCGGATGGCAGTTGCAGTATGCCTCCAAAGTGACGGAGTCCGGCGCAGCTCTTGCGTCAACGGACTTCCACACCAAGGACTGGCTCGGAGCGACCGTGCCCGGCACGGTGCTGACCAGTCTGGTGAACGATGGCATCTATCCTGAGCCGCTGTATGGCGAGAACAATCGGCCGGACAAGATTCCAGAGAGCCTGAACCGCTCGCAATACTGGTATCGCACCGTTGTCATGGTTCCGAAGTCCTACAAGCACGAGCACGTCTGGCTGAACTTCGAAGGCATCAATTTCGCCGCGGAAGTGTGGGTGAATGGATCGCGCGTTGGCGACATGCGCGGCGCGTTCACACGCGGCATCTTCGACATCACCAATCTGGTGAAGCCCGGCCGCAGCGCTGCCATTGCGGTGCTGATCTCTCCGCAGCCGCATCCCGGAATACCGCATGAGCACACCATCGCGAATGGCATGGGCAAGAACGGCGGCATCACCGCCATCGATGGGCCGACCTTCCTCTCCACCATCGGATGGGACTGGATTCCAGCCATTCGCGACCGCGACACCGGCATCTGGCAGAAGGTATATCTCTCCGCCACCGGCCCGGTGTTGATCAAGAATCCGCTGATCACAACCGACCTGCCGCTGCCGAAGACCGACACGGCGGACGTTGCGATCACAACGACGGTGGAGAACGTGACCGACAAGCCGCAGAAGGGCATGCTGAAGGGCAGCTTCGGAGGCGTGGCCTTCCAGCAGGCCATCGAACT
Source organism: Acidobacteriota bacterium (assembly GCA_021810815.1). Classification (GTDB taxonomy): domain Bacteria; phylum Acidobacteriota; class Terriglobia; order Terriglobales; family Acidobacteriaceae; genus JAJZHR01. The sequence continues at coordinate 4,327 of JAJZHR010000088.1, forward strand.
CGCGCCCCACAGCTCGCAGCTCGTCTCTCTGGATACGAAGACCACACCCGCGCTGCACGTTGCGAATCCGAAGCTGTGGTGGCCCAACGGCTATGGCCCGCAGAACCTTTACACGCTGCATCTTTCCTTCGTAGAAGGACGCAAATCTTCTGATGCGATGGATGTTCCCTTCGGCGTGAGAAAGATCACCTACTCCGTGCCGGACTCAGAGAACCTCACCATCTCCGTCAATGGTGTGCGCGTGTTCATCCGCGGCGGCGACTGGGGCCTGGACGAGGCGATGAAGCGCATTCCCCGCGAGCGGCTCGAAGCGCAGATTCGCATGCATCAGCTTGCCAACATGAACCTGATCCGCAACTGGGTGGGCCAGAGCACCGGCGAAGACTTCTACGAGATGTGCGACAAGTACGGCCTGCTGATCTGGGACGAGTTCTTCCAGCCCAACCCCAGCGATGGTCCCAATCCCGACGACCTGCCCACGTACATCGCGAACGTCCGCGAAAAGATTCTGCGCTTCCGCAATCATCCTTCCATCGCCGTCTGGTGCGCTCGCAACGAGGGCTTTCCACCGAAGAATATCGACGATGCCCTGCGCACGCTGATGGCGGAACTGGAGCCAACGCGCCTCTATCAGCCAAGCTCCACCAGTGGCCGCGGAGTCCACTCCGGCGGCCCGTATTACTGGCGCGCTCCTCGCTACTTTTATTCCTACAAGGCGGCGTTCAAGACCGAGACAGGCAGCGTCTCCGTCCCAACGCTTGAGTCCATCCACGGCATGATGCCGCAGAAGGACTGGGAGATCATCAACGATGATTGGGCGGAACATGACCTTGCCAAGGGAGCGCAACGCGGAGACACCTATCCTCAAGTGCTGGCGGACAGGTACGGCAAGCTGGCAAACCTCGCGGACTTTGTTCGCAAGGCGCAGTTGGCCAACTACGAGGCGTTCCGCGCCATGTATGAGGGCCGGAGCGCAAAGCTGTTCCATCCGGAGACCGGCGTCATCACATGGATGAGCAACCCTGCCCAGCCAAGCTTTGTGTGGCAGCTCTATCACTACGACCTGGAGCCGAACTCTTCGCTCTTCGCGGTGAAGGAGGCATGCGAGCCGATCCACGTGCAGCTCAACGAAAGCAATGGCGAGATTGAAGTGATCAACAATGAGCCCACAGCTCTCAACGGCGCGGTGGCCCATGTCTCTCTCTACAATCTGGATGGGTCAGTCCAATCTCAGCATGATTTCCCGGTGAACGCCGCAGGAAGCGCGGAAACGGGACTGGGGACTCTGGAGCTGCCCTCAACGCTGTCTCCCGTCTACTTCGTGCGGCTGGAGTTGCAGGACGCCAGCGGCAAGACGCTGTCGCACAACCTGTACTGGCACGCGCTTGCGACGCAGCAGGACGATCTGAAAGCGCTGAACACGCTGCCGACCGTGAAGCTCGATGCTACGCTCGCCCGTCACGATGCCGATGGCAAAGTCCTGCTGCAGGTCACGCTGCGCAATCCCGGCACGCAGGTCGCCCTGATGGCGCATTTGCAGCTTCGTCGCAAGGACTCCGGAGATCGCGTGCTTCCGGTCTACTACTCCGACAACTACATTTCGCTGGTGCCGAATGAGACGCGGACGGTCATGATCGAGGCTGCCGCATCGGATCTGAAAGGGCAGATGCCTCTGGTCGTCCTGGACGGCTGGAACATTGGCGTCGCGCCGTCGCAGACTGCGGACGGTGCCATCGCGCTGAACACCGATGCGCAGGTGGACCACTGGCCAGTGACTGGTTTGCCGATGATCGGCCAGGGAGCGACGCCCTCGAAATGAGCCGCTACAGCGCCGCAGCAAAGGGGAGAAGTGTGAGCGCAGGCAGCGTCGCGTCGCTGCTGTGTCTTGCGCTTGCCCTGGCGCCCTGCGCGGCGCTGGCGGAAGCAAATGCCGTCGCCGTTATTCCCATCCCCCAGAGCCTGCAGTCGAGCCGCTTCAAGGTGACCATCAACGGCAAGCCTGCGGCGCTTCTGAACGCCGCTGCCAACTACTATGAGCTGAGCCTCGATCTGCGCGGCAAGGCCCGCATCGCCATCACGGCTCCAGATGCTTCCTATTGGGCCGAGGGCGTGGACGTCCAGCCCTGGCGCGAGAATATCCGTCCCATCCGGCACGGTGCGACCATCTCCTTCACGCTCGACCATCCTGCCAAGCTCTCAATCACTCGGCCAGGAGACCACCTTGGCGGAGCGGAGATGATCTTCCTCTTCGCCAATGCGCCGGAGCACAACCCACCCTCGCCGCATACTGGCGGCATCCGCTACTACGCTCCGGGCATTTACCACGAGGACATCGACGCTCGCAGCGGCGACAGGATCTACCTTGCGCCCGGGGCCATCGTGTTCGGCAGCCTCAATCTCTGGGACGTGTCGGACGTGCAGGTCTCTGGCAGAGGAACCATCATCCATGACGGACCTCAGGATCCAGACGACGATGAAGGGTGGATGCAGCGGAAGAATTGGCACGTCATCTCGATGAACAATGCCCGCAATGTGTCCGTCAGCGGAATCACCTGCATCGTGCGCAGCCGCACCTGGATGATCCAGATGCGCGACTCCAACCACGTCCGGTTCGACAACATCAAGGTGATCGGAGGAAGCGCGGGCGATGCGAACCAGGATGGCATGGACTGGCTCGGCGGCGGAGATACGCTGGTCCAGGACGTCTTCATCCGCGCCGCCGACGATATCTTCGCCGAGCAGGGGAATTGGGACGGCTACACAGAGGAAGCACTGACCAGGCCGGGGCAGGCGGTCAACAACATCACAATCGAGAACAGCGTGCTCTCCACCAGCATTTCGAATGTGGTGCGCGTTGGCTGGCCGAAGAAGATGTTCAACGGCTATCACTTCCTTCTGCGCGACTCCGACGTGATCCACATGGGCATGGGCAGTTGCGGCGCGCCATTCGCCCTCTTCGAGATGTGGGCCGACCCTGCGGGCAAAGGCTACCACTCCGATTACCGCTTCGAAGACATTCGCCTCGACGACTGGTATTCGCTCCTGCAGCTTCGCCAGCCGAACTTCGCAATCAGCAATGTCGTCCTCAAGAACATCTGGGCCATGGATGGGCCAGGGATGGTCCCTTCTGTCCTGAAGGGCGACGTCTCCGGCGTGACGCTCGAAGGCGTCAACCTCGGCGGCGGCGTTGTTGCAAGCGACAAGGATGTTCCGCTTGAGGTGCAGGGCGCAGCAGGCGAGCCCAAGTATCAACCATCCGCGCTCGATGCCGGGTTCGATTACTCCACCGGATTGTTGCAGCCAAAAGTGGATGTGCTCTTTCATGCCAAAGGGCCAGCGACCAGCACGCTGCATTATCGTTGGCTCTTTGGCGATGGCACCTCCGCTGATGGAAGCACCGTGCATCATGCGTTCCCAGACGCCGACGGAACGCTGCTCGATGGCTCAGGGCGCTTTCGCGTGCTTCTTTTCGTCTCCAGCGATGGCGGAGACAAAGCGTGGAGTTCGCGATCAGTGGTCGTCTCGTCTCATCCGCTGCCGGCGTTGCAGAGCGCGGGCAGCGCTCCGGAGAATCAGGACCTGCGGGAGACGTTCGATGCTGATCTCCACGTCCCTGCCGACGGCGGATACACCTTCACACTGCTCACCAGCACCACCGCGACGCTGAGCATCGACGATCTTCCGCCAGCGCGCACAGCGAAATTGCGCCCGCAGGTATGCGGCTCACCCGGTGATGCTGTGCAGCCCGTACGCATGAGCGCCGCCATGCGCGCCGGCCTGCATCACATCCGCATCACACGCGGCCCGGAGCTTGAGAACGCAGCGCCAGCGAACGGTCTTTCCGGCGCGCCAACCCTGTTT
>JAJZHR010000089.1 GCA_021810815.1 Acidobacteriota bacterium
GATTTGTGGATCCCACCCCTTGCGATGGAGCTGCAAAAGATAGGGTAGCCGGAATTGATTGGCATCGTGGCTGCATGGAGCGCCTGGGCTGATGAGGGTGGGTTGCCCGGACTTTGCGGAGCGCCAGCCTTGGGGTGATCCAGCCGGCCTTGAGGCGATATAAGGACTTGAGGCGATAAAAATGGATGAGCAGAGGGACCAATGAGAAAGCTTTTCGGCACCGACGGAATTCGCGCAGTGGCAGGGGAAGCGCCGCTCGATCCTAAAACCATCTACGCCATCGGCCTTGCCCTGGCCCATTCGCTGCGGCGCGCTACGCCCACGCCGTCGGTGGTTCTGGGCATGGACACGCGCGAGTCCAGCGACTGGATCGCCGCCATGCTGTCGGCGGGCCTGCGCGAGGGTGGTGCGGAGGTGGCAAGCGCAGGCGTCATCACGACGCCGGCCATCGCCTTTCTGGCGCATACGCACGGATTTGCTGCTGGCGTGGTCATCTCCGCGTCGCACAATCCCTGGCAGGACAACGGGATCAAGATTTTCGGTGCGGATGGCTACAAGCTGGCCGATGAGATCGAGCTTGCCATCGAGGAGGAGATTTTCCGCCAGCTTGAGACGGTGGCGGCTCCTGATGCCGCGCTCCTGCAGGCGCCGCCGGTGAACCCCTCCTACCGAGCCGACTATATTCAGCTCCTGCGCGACGCCGTTCCCGGCCTGTCGCTGGCGGGCCAGCGGATTGTCGTGGACTGCGCCAACGGAGCCGCCTCGGCCATTGCCAGCGAAATCTTCACCAGCCTGCGCGGTGCGTCGGGCTCAGAATCGTCAGATTCAAAACCGTCAGGCTCAGAAGCAGGAGCAGGTGAAATCATCCTTACCCACGCGTCGCCGGATGGCCGCAACATCAATCAGAACTGCGGCGCTCTGCACGCAGAGGTGGTTGCGGCGGAGGTGGTGCGAAACAAGGCAGACCTCGGCATCACGTTCGACGGAGACGCGGATCGGGCCCTCTTTGCCGACGCGAGCGGCAATGTGGTCAACGGCGACGCCGTGATGCTGCTGGCGGCGCGCGACCTGCATGCGCGGGGCCAGCTCGCCAATGACACTGTGGTTGCCACCACCATGTCCAACATGGGCCTGGAGGCGGCGCTTGGCCGCAGCGGCATTCGCATGCTCCGCGCTCCGGTGGGCGACAAGTATGTGCTGGAGGAGATGCGCCGCACCGGTGCGGTCCTCGGCGGCGAGCAGTCCGGCCACATCCTCTTCTTTGGTCCTATGCCTTCGGGCGTGAAGGTGACCACCGGCGACGGCCTGCTCACAGCCCTCATTCTGCTCGACATCCTTCAGCGCGCGGGCAAGCCGCTGGCCGAATTGAAGGCCGACCTGAAGGTGTTTCCGCAGGTGATCGTGAACGTGCGCGTGCGCGAGAAGAAGCCGCTGGATCAGATTCCATCCGTCGCCTCAGCCATCCGCGCCGCTGAGGATGCTCTGGACGGGAACGGGCGCGTGGTTATCCGCTATTCCGGCACGGAGGCGCTGGCCCGCGTGATGATCGAGGCGGAGTCGGAGGGAGCCATGCGCTATCACGCGGATGCCATTGCGGATGCCATCCGAGCGGAGCTTGGGGTTCCGGTCCAGGGCTGAAGTCTCCAGGAAAGCTGACAGAGCGAAGCCCATCGCAGTTTTCCTGAAGGAGGCTTCGTTCGCGTGGCCCATGGGCATCCCGGATCTGCGCGTCCCAAGAGCGAGATGCAGGGCATCCAGGACGTTCCTCGTCGGGAGCGGGCGTCCGGCTCCTCGATAGGCCATGTTTCGACAGGCCATATTTTGCTTGGCCCATGGTCCTCGCAGGGTTCCCAGTCTCAAAATCGAGGCGAAAGCACGCCCGGACTTTCCCCATTGAGGCCCAGCGGACTCTGGGGAGAGGCTCACTCGGCTGATGGGCCTTTCGTCTAAAAGATGGGTCAGCTGCGCCGGAATTCGCCTGAAGAGATAGAATGGAACGCAGCCACGCCCCAGCTTCCGAGGTATTATGAGCCGTTTTTTCTCCCGTGTTTCTGTGAATTCTTTCGCGCCGCAGAGCCTTGTTTCCCGCGCCGCTTTGGTATGCCTCACCGCCGCTCTCGCCTGCCCCGTATTCGGCTATGCCCAGTCGGCGGAGACCGGCCAGGATGCCGCCCAGATGACCATGCAGACGCCTGCTCCCGCCGAGGCCAAAAAGCCAGCGAAGGCCAAGAAGTCTGCAAAGGCAGAGAAGCCCGCGAAGGCTGAAAAGGCTCCCAAGAGCGACGGCAAACTGGTGCCCTCCAAAGACACCAAGAAGATGCAGAAGAAGACCCGGAAGACGGACCCGCTGGCGGGCGTGGACAGCAAGCTGCCAGACAAGCAGCTCTACGACAAGGCCATGGCGGCGATGAAAAAGGGCAAGTATGACGTGGCCCGGCTTGACCTGCAGACCATGCTGAACACCTATCCCGACTCGCAGTTCCAGATGCGCGCCAAGCTCGCCATCGGCGACAGTTGGTACAAGGAGGGCGGCTCGGCGGCGCTGACCCAGGCCGAGTCTGAGTACAAGGACTTCATCACCTTCTTCCCCAACGCGCCGGAGGCGGCCGAGGCGCAGATGAAGGTGGCCGACATCTACTATCGGCAGATGGACAAGCCGGATCGCGACTACACCAACGCGAAGCGCGCTCAGGAAGAGTACCGCAACATGATCCAGCAGTTCCCGGACTCGCCGCTGGTGCCGCAGGCCAAGCAGCAGTTGCGGCAGGTGCAGGAGGTGCTGGCGACGCGCGAGGCCGGGGTTGCAGCCTTCTACGCAAGCCATGAGAACTGGTCGGCGACCATTGCCCGCTACCAGTCGCTGGTGGATGCCTATCCGCTCTACAGCCACATCGACGACGCTTTGATCGGGCTGGGCGATGCGTACTCGGCGGAAGCGCACATTGTGTCCACCATGAAGCTGCCTGAGGGGCCGAAGGCGGAGCTGGAAAAGAGCTACAAGGACAAGGCGGCGCAAGCTTACGACCGCGTTGCGACGCGCTATGCCGCAGCCCAGCACGTGGATGATGCCAAGGACCGCTTGTCGGCCCTGGGCTATCCGATTCCTGTTCCCACGGCAGCGGATCTGGCCCGCAGCGAGGCCGAGGAGCAGAGCCGCGCCAACGTGACGCTCCGCGACCGCGCCCTCATCATGATCACCAGCCGGCCGGACTATGTGAGCGCAGCGCGCATCGGCGAGCCGACCATGGTCGATCCGAAGCCGACGCTGGCCCCGGACATCACCAAGGCTTCCATCGCGGCATTCCAGGCCGCTATGAACCCGGCGCAGGCTGGCCGCGGGCCTGCAGAACAGGCCGCAGCGCAGGCTGCGACGCAGGCTGCCGATACTCTGAACGGAACACCAACCGCTTCCACCGACGCAGCTGCCGCGCAGGCGGCTCCGGCACAGGCCGCTGGCCCGGTCCAGTTGCAGGACGTTCCGACCGTGAGCACCCCCGATGTGGGCAGTTCCGCCACCATCACCGATGTGCCTGCGGGCAGCAGCGGCGCGGCCCCAGCCGGGAACTCGAACTCGCTGGAGGTAGTGCAGCCGGGCTCCGCTCCTGCGACTGGCGCATCCGCTCCTCCGACCACGCCAGCCGACGACAACGGCGGCCTGAAAGCGGTGGGTCCAACCAACAACACTGTGCTGCCTGCCATTGAGCAGCCAGCGGCTGCCCCCGACACCATCAACGACGTCAAGAACGCCAATGTCGCTCAGCCGCAGACCGCAGCCGCCGGAAAGAAAGCGCCCAAGCCTGCATTCGACGCAAAGGATGATTCCTCGAACAAGCACAAGAAGAAGAAGGGCCTCGGCAAGCTGAACCCGTTCTAGGGCGATGGGTTGAACCGATTTCAGGCGATGGCGGCGTGTTCATCGCGCAAAGAAAGACTTTGAACCCGGTCTGTTATGCGAGCCGGGCCAGTCATTCTGAGCGAGCGCAGCGAGTCGAAGAATCCCGCATTGTCGTTGTTCCGCCTGGCAGAACTGTTGTCGTCTCCGCGCAACGCGCGCTCCTAGTTTTGCGCTGCAATGCCTGAACAGCGACTTTCCTGCAATCCAACCTTCCAAGAGCAAGGGCTGCAAAAATCCAATGCCACAAGAGCTTCCCAAAGCGTACGACCCCGCCGCGATTGAAGAAAAGTGGGCGGAATATTGGGTGCGCGAGCGCCTGTTCGATGTTCCTTCCTCCGAGGGCGCTTCCGCGTCTGCATCGCAGGCGCAGCCTGGAGAGCAGGCCCGCTTCACCATGCTGCTGCCGCCGCCCAATGTGACGGGCCGTCTGCACATGGGCCACATGCTCAACCAGACGGAGATGGACATTCTCACCCGCTGGCATCGCATGCGCGGCGACAGGTCGCTCTGGGTTCCGGGCACGGACCACGCGGGCATCGCCACGCAGATGATGGTGGAGCGGCAGCTTGCGGCCGAGGGAGCGACGCGGCAGGAACTGGGGCGTTCTGCGTTCGTGGAGCGCGTCTGGCAGTGGCGCGCGCATTACGGCGGAGCGATCCTCGACCAGATGAAGCGGCTGGGAGCGAGCGTGGACTGGTCGCGCGAATACTTCACCATGGACGAGGATCTGTCCGTCGCGGTGAAGGAGGCCTTCGTCCGCCTGCATGAGCAGGGGCTCATCTATCGCGGAGCCTACATCGTGAACTGGTGCCCGCGCTGCCAGACGGCGATCAGCGATCTCGAAGTGGTCCACGAGGAGCAGCAGGGCAAGCTGTACGAGATTCGCTACGCGTTCGCAGACGGCTTCGGTTCCATCACCATTGCCACCACGCGGCCGGAGACCATGCTGGGCGATGTGGCCGTCGCTGTGAATCCATCCGACGAGCGCTACAGGGACTTCATCGGCAAGATGTTGGTTCTCCCGCTCAGCGCCGCGAACGGCAAGCCGAACCGGGAAATTCCGATCATCGCCGACGAGTGGGCCAACCCTGAGTTCGGCACCGGAGCGGTGAAGGTGACGCCGGCGCACGACCCCAACGACTTCGCCATCGGCAAGCGCCACGGCCTGCCCAGCCCCATCATCATGGACGAGACGGCGCACATCGCGCTCCCGGGCTCGCCCTACCACGGCCTCGACCGCTATGAGGCGCGTGTGCGCATCGTCAGCGACCTGGAGGCCGCGGGCGCTCTGGTCGCGGTGAAGGACCATCAGCTCTCCATCGGCAAGTGCGACCGCTGCAAGACGACCGTGGAGCCGAGGCTGTCCACGCAGTGGTTCGTCGCCGTGAACAAAACTCCCAAGGGCGGCGGAAACTCGATGGCGGCGAACGCGATCGAGGCGGTGAAGGACGGCCACATCCGCTTCACGCCGGACCAGTACCGCAAGACCTACGAGGGCTGGATGAACAACATCTACGATTGGTGCATCTCGCGCCAGTTGTGGTGGGGCCATCGCATCCCTGCGTGGCATTGCGCAGCGTGCAAGGAGACGACCGTCGCGCGCGAGACGCCGACCGCCTGCGCCCACTGCGGCTCTGCTGCAATCGAGCAGGAGACCGACGTGCTGGACACGTGGTTCTCCTCCGGCCTGCTGCCCTTCACCGTCTTCGGATGGCCGCAGCGCACCGCCGACCTGGCAGAGTTCTACCCCACGCAATTGCTGGTGACCGGCTTCGACATCCTGTTCTTCTGGGTGGCGCGCATGGTGATGCTCGGCTGCCACTTCATGCTCGACGAGCCGATGGCCGATGGCTCCCGTCGCCAGTTGAAGGACGCCGTGCCCTTCCGCGAGGTGTACATCCACGCTCTGGTGCGCGACGCCGACCGTCAGAAGATGTCCAAGACCAAGGGCAATGTGATCGACCCCATCGAGATCATCGGCCGCTTCGGAACCGACGCGGTGCGGTTCACGCTGGCGTCGATGGCTTCGCCCGGCACGGACATCGCCTTCAGCGAGGCGCGCACCGAGGGCTACCGCGCCTTCGCCAACAAAATCTGGAACTCGGCCCGCTTCGTCTTCATGCAGGTCGAGCGCGCGAAAGAAGCCGGAATCGCGGTCGATTATGCGCAGATTTCAAGCGCTCTTCGCTCCGGCGCAGCCGCTCCTCTCGCAGACGCCCCTTTGGAGACGCGCTGGATTCTCACCCGGCTGAGCAACACGGCAGCCAACGTGAACGCCGCGCTCGGCGACTACCGCTTCGACGAGGCCGCCAGCCACATCTACCAGTTCTTCTGGGGCGAGCTGTGCGACTGGTACCTGGAGATTGCGAAGCTGCGGCTGGACTTCGGCGACGAGGCCGACAAAGCAGCGACAGGTGCTGCCCTGCGCACGCTGCTTGCAGTGTTCGAAGCGTCGTTGCGCCTGCTGTCGCCCTTCATGCCCTTCATCACGGAAGAGATCTGGCACGCTCTCTACGATGGCGCGGCACCGGCCAGGTCCATCGCTCTGGCGCGCTTTCCGCAGCCAGCGGACATGGACGCGGACGGCGATGCGGCGCGCAATATGCAGACGCTCCAGACCCTCATCGTAGAGATACGCGCTCTGCGCAAGGAGCTTGGCGTGCCGGAGAAGGAAGCTGCGCCCGTGGTGGTGCATGCGCCGGCCGCATTCGCCGCGGTGGTCGCCGCGAATTCCGGTATTGCGGAACGCATGGCGCGGGTCTCTGCGGTCAGCTTCAGCGATGCTGCCCTCAGCGGCACCAGCGCTCGCAGCACGCCGCAGTTCGACGTGGCTGTGACCTATGAAAAGCAGGTCGATGTTCCAGCCGAGCGCGAGCGCCTCTCGAAAGAAATCGCGAAGTATGAGAAGGGTCTCTCGAACTCCGAGCGGCAGCTTGGCAACGAGGCGTTCCTTGCCAAGGCTCCGGCGAATGTTGTGGAAGGCCTGAAGAAGCAGGCAGCTGAGACGAAGGCGCTGCTGGAGAAGGCCAGAGCCGCGTTGGATGGGCTGGGCTAGCCGACTTGCGTTGTCATCCTGAGCGGGTGAAGGATCTTGCGGTTGCTGTTGTTTCGGCGCTCTTAAGTTTGTGGCTGCAATGTCAGACCGCGAGGTCCTTCGCTTCGCACAGGATGACAGCGGGATGCTCAGGATGACACACGGGAAATGATGCGGTCGCATCCTCTCCGCGCGGTGTCAGGCGGATACGATAAGCTGTGAGGTTCAAGGGGCTGGCAATGGACTGGAAGAGCAGGCGGATTCAAACCATTCTGGAAGCGGCGCTGATCGAGGACAAGGCGACCAGCGATATCACCAGCGCGCTGACCATTGACCCGTCGATGCGCGCTGCGGCGACGATTCTCGCCAAGCAGGACTGCGTCGTCTCCGGCCTGGGCTGCATCCCTCAGTTCCTCACCCTTTTCGCCAAGCTCGACCCCAAAACGACGGGCCGCTTCGAGGTCATCAGCCATCCCGAAATCTTCGACGGCGTGCATGTCCGCAAGGGGCAGGCGCTGGCTGTCATTCGCCACAACGCACGCGTCATTCTGGCCTGTGAGCGCGTGATCCTGAACCTGATGCAGCGCATGAGCGGCATCGCAACGCTCACCAATCAGTATGTGAAGGCCATCGAGGGGACGGGAGCGAAGGTTCTGGACACGCGCAAGACGGTCCCCGGGCTTCGCACCCTGGACAAGTACGCAGTGCTGTGCGGCGGAGGCCATAATCATCGGCTCGACCTCGCCGACGGCATCCTCATCAAGAACAACCACATCTCTCTGGGCGGAGGTCTTTCCGCCGTGCTGGAGCGCGCTTTGCAGAAGCGCAAGGTCGGCCAGGTGGTGCAGGTGGAGGTGCGCAGCCCGGAGGAGTTGGAGGCCGCTTTGAAGGGCGGCGCGGAGTCGCTGCTGCTGGACAACATGACACCGGCGCAGACCAAGAAGGCCGTCGCCACCGTGCGTGCCCGTACGCCGAAGTCCGCAGCGAACATTCCCATCGAAAGTTCCGGCGGCATCACGCTGGAGACGATTCGCAAGTACGCCCTTGCAGGCGTGGACTACATCTCCGTGGGCGCTCTGACGCATTCGCCCGCCGCCGTGGACCTGAGCATGAAGATCACTGCGGAGCTGTACTAGCCCTTGGAAGAGAGCGGCTACAACCTTCCGGAGATGGACGCTGCGCTGGCCGGAACTCCTTTCTCCGGCAGGCTGCATTACTTTTCCACCATCCACTCCACCAACTCCTACGCCATCG
>JAJZHR010000090.1 GCA_021810815.1 Acidobacteriota bacterium
GCCCGCGTCCACCGTGATCTCGCCCGCCATGTCGCTCTTGAACACGATGCTGCTGCCCGTCACGCGCTCCAACTGGCCGCTCAGTTGATCCCCATTCGTGAAGATCAACACATCCGGCGCTGGCTTCGCCGGCGGCCCAGCCGGAGACGCGTGCGGCGGCTTTGACTTCGCCTCCGCCAGATTCTGGGCGTCGCATCGCGCTGCCGAGGGAAGCATCGCAATCGCCAGCAGTCCAATCAAGATCCGGCGGGGAAGGGAAATGACCGTCAAAACATGCAAGCGCATACAAAACCTTTCTGGAGGGGTGCATCGTTCGGAGTCATCTCGCGGCGAATACAAGCAGCCTCGTCGCGAACATTCAACCCGGCAGGGAAATCCAGCTTTGAAGGGGAAAGACTTCAGCCGATCCATCAGGACTGCGTGCTGCCTGCGGCCTCTGGCGTAGACGGCTGGTGTTTCTTCCTCAATGCCACGTTTAGATGCGCCGCCAGCCCGGCATGGTTCGCCAAGCTGCCGTAAAATAACGATATGGGAATCACCCGCCAGCAGGGCCTGGACTATTTCGCCTCCGACGACTTGATCGGCCTCGGCATGGAGGCCGACGCTCTGCGCCGCCGGCTGCACCCCGAGGGCGTCGTCACCTACATCATCGACCGCAACATCAACTACACCAATTTCTGCACGGAGTATTGCACCTTCTGCGCCTTCTACCGGCCGCTCAAAGGCAAGCTGTCTGCTGAAGGCTACATCCTCGACGATGAGACGATCTTCGAGAAGATCCGTGAGACGGTCGAGATGGGCGGCACCGGAATCCTGATGCAGGGCGGCCTCCACCCCGACCTGAAGATCGACTGGTTCGAGCGCCTCTTCAGCGGCATCAAACAGCGCTTTCCCCAGGTCTGGCTGCACTGCCTGTCCTCCTCCGAAATCCTAGCCATCGCCGAGTACAGCGAACTCAGCCTCCACGACACCATCATGCGCCTCCGCGATGCCGGGCTGGACTCCATCCCCGGCGGCGGCGCGGAGATTCTCGACGACGAAGTCCGCTTCAAGATCGCACGCCTCAAGTGCCGCACAGAGGACTGGCTCTCCGTCCATCGCACCGCCCACGCTCTCGGGATGCGCACCACCGCCACCATGATGTTCGGCGTCGGAGAAACCTTCGAGCACCGCATGAACCACTTCGAGCACGTGCGCCGCTTGCAGGAGGAGACGGGCGGATTCACCGCCTTCATCCCCTGGAGCTTCCAGCCGCACAACACCGCCCTCGGCGGACGCAAGTGGGACGAGGCCACCTCCGTCGAATACCTCAAAACACTGGCCATCGCGCGCCTCTACCTGGACAATATTGAGAACGTCCAGGCGAGCTGGGTCACCCAGGGCCTGAAGGTGCTGCAACTCGGCCTCCGCTTCGGCGGCAACGACGTCGGCTCCGTCATGCTGGAGGAGAACGTCGTCAAGGCGGCCGGAACCGCCAACAGCACCACCGAAGAAGAGCTGCGGCAGATCATCCGCGGCGCAGGCTTCAAACCCGTCCAGCGCGACACCCTCTACCGCACCATGTTCCTCAACTAAGCATGGCCGACAACAAAAAACAGCACAGCGCATTGAAGGACTTCGCCAAGGCGGAGTCCATGGTGCAGCTCGCCATTGTGCTCCCCGTTGCTTGTGTCGTCGGCTGGTTTCTGGGCGGACTGATGGACCGCTGGCTGCATCAGCAGTGGATCTCCATCGTCGGAATCTTCGTCGGCGCGGTCGCAGGCCTCATCCAGATCTTCCGCGTCGCCAGCGGCTACATGAGGTCGAGCGATTGAGCGCGCCCCAGGCCATGCGATCCACCGGAATGTCCGACTTCTCCGATGCCGACGCGAAGCGCACGCTGTGGCGGGCTCTGCGGCTGATCGCCCTGGTGGTGCTCGTCGCCGCTCCTCTGGTCTGGTGGCGCGCAGGATGGCAGTCCGCTCTGCTGCTCGTCGTTGGAGCAGCCATCTCCGGCAGCGGACTCTTTGAATGGCTGCGGCTGATGACCGCCATCCTGGCGAGGATGGAAGTGGCCAGCCCAGCCGGGGAGAACGCCTCGCAGGCGTCCCAACCAGCCCCGAAAGCGCCCCGCCCGATGGCGCGCATCGTCTTCAGCTTCGTGCTCCGGATGATTGCCGCCCTGGCCGCGCTTTATGTTAGCCTAAGGTTTCTGGATGGTTCAGCTTATGCTCTGCTCGCAGGACTGGCCATGGGCGCACTGGCGCTTCTGGTGGAATCGCTCCGCCTGATGCGTTCCTGGGCCTCCTGAGTTCTGGGCCTCCTGAGTTCTGGGGCGTCCCTGAAACGTTTGCGTTGCTGCATTGAGGTTCATCTTTAGTATTGTCATCCTGTCATCCTGTTTAGTATCGTCATCCTGAGCGCAGCGAAGGACCTTGCGGCTTGTCCACAGCCGCATGGAGTTCCCGGAAGCTCCGCTCCAATAAGAGCCACATATTCACCGCCCATTCGGGCCATCACTCGGATAACATCCGCCACGAGATCATGCCTACACAGCTCTTCGTCACCGCGTTCCTGAATCAGCACTTCGGTGCGCTGACCACGCAATTCCTGCATGCCCTGCATGTGCAGCCCGCCTATCCTGAGGCGCCGATCACCAATGCCTTCGCCATGGAGCTGCTGGTCGCCATCGCTCTGCTCGCGTTTTTCGCGGTCATTCGCGCCAGCCTCAGTGTCGAGTCGCCCGGCCCGGTGCAGCACCTCGCCGAGCTGACGCACGAGTTCGTCGCCGACCAGAGCGACTCCATCATCGGCCACGGCTATGAGCGCTTCATGCCCTACCTGGTGACGCTGTTCCTGTTCCTCCTGCTCTGCAACCTGCTCGGCCTGGTGCCCGGCTTTGAGGCGCCCACAGCGAACCCCGTTGTTCCGCTGGGCCTCGCCCTGGTCACGTTCCTCTACTACCACTACCACGGCATCCGCGTGAACAAGGCTGGCTACGTCAAGCAGTTCCTCGGGCCCGTTTGGTGGATTTCGCCGCTGATGCTGATCGTGGAAATCGTCTCCCACTTCGCGCGCATCCTCTCGCTCACAGTCCGTCTCTACGCGAACATGTACGCCGGCGAACTGCTCACGCTGGTCTTCTTCTCGCTCATTCCGATCGGTCTCCCGCTGGTCTTCATGGGCCTCCACTTCGGCGTCGCCATCATCCAGGCCTACGTCTTCATGCTGCTCACGATGATTTATCTGTCGCTCGCAACAGCGACCGAGCACTAGAGCTTTCGTTTTTTGAGGGAATCGATTTATATCCATGGGAGCAGCTTCCCGCCCATGGACGAAGGCCAGCAGCGTGAGGGTGCCAGCACGGTGAGCATCAACCACCCACTGAGGGTCAATCTTAGGGAAGCAGGAGCAAGACGATGCGCAATCTACAGTACCTCTTCATGACGCTGGCGGCCCTCTTCCTGGCCTCGCCCGCATTTGCCCAGACGGGCGCAACCGCTTCCAACAGCCTCGTTCCGCTCGCCGCCGGCCTCTCCATGGCCATCGCCGCCGGACTCTGCGGCATGGGCCAGGGCAAGGCGACCGCCTCTGCCACTGAGGCTCTCGCGCGCAACCCCGGAGCGCGTCCTGCGCTGTTCCTCTTCTTCATCCTTGGCCTGGTCTTCATCGAGTCCCTCGCCCTCTTCACCTTCGCCATCATCTTCCTCAAGGTGAAATAGTCCCGAGCGGACGGCGGAAAGCGGCTTTCCCCGCCCAAGCCGTCTGCTTCGCAAGACCGAGCACTCCGCAAGACCGGGCACCCCATCCTCGCGGCGCTTTTGCCGCAGGGTGGGGTGCTTTCTTGTCACCGCCAGAACTCAAAAGGCATTCAGGTTTCCCTGAATGCCTTTTGAGTTCTGCTACGCTAAATTTCTATGCCTCTGGAACTCTCTTTGAACGGCCAGGCCCGCTCCTTTGAAACCCTCAGCTCCGGCTGCGCCCTCGACCAGTTTGTAGCCGAACTCGGCCTCAAAGCCGACCGTGTAGCCGTCGAGCTGAACGGTGAAATCGTCCCTCGCTCCACCTGGCCCCAAACCGCCCTCGCCACCGGAGACAAGCTCGAACTGGTCCACTTCGTAGGCGGCGGCAGCAGCTCTCCAAGCCGCGACTCGCTCACAGCTCAAGGCTCATAGCTCAAAGCCAGCTCCAGCCAACTCGCCCATCCGCTTCAGGTAGATTCGCCTGCCGCGGAAAGTCCGGTTACCCCACATATTGCAGCCTCACTGGAAAAAGACCAGCAGCCCGAACAGGAACACCCAGAAGATCCCCATGCAGTGCCAGTACCAGGCGGCGCAGTCCACCGCGATCTGCCGCGTCTCCATGCGCCGCAGCACGTACAGCGCAGCGATGGCCCATGCCAGAGCGAAGATGCCGATCACCAGGTGCGCCGCATGCAGCCCCGTAATCAAATAGAAGAAGTGGCTGCTCGGGTTCGACTTGAAGTAGACTCCCTGCTGCGCCAACTGCTTCCATGCGATCCACTGCCCGGCCAGAAACATCCCGCCTAAAATTGTCGTCGCGCCAAGCCAGGGAAGGGCGCGACGGGCGGTCGGCTTGCCCAGGCCCAGCCATTCGTCCATCACGTCCGTCTCGCGGAACATCTGCCGACGTGCCATCTCCATGGTCAGGCTGCTCAGGCCGATCACCAGCGTGTTCAGCCACAGCACCGGAGGAATCAGGATCGGGTGCCAGTCGTTGATGTAGTTGTTGTAGGCGTCGAAGTGGCCCGCCGTCTGCCGGACGAAGAAAGCGCTCACCAGCGCCATGAAGAACATCAGGTCGCCGGACAGGCCGAACAGCATGCCCAGGCGGTAGCGCACCAGCAGTTCGCGCGGCCCGCGCCTGCCAGGCGGCTGCTTGTCCCAATTCTCCCCGTCGCCGCCGCCGCCGGTCGGTCGGCGATCCACAGGCGGCCGACCGCCAAACCCCGGCTCTCTCCGTTCGGGCTCGACGTGCGTTCGTGGAGTGTAGGTGGCTGGCATGGGTGTGCTCGCTCCGCCGCTATAGAAAAGACTACTCCTCTTCGCTCGGAGTTTCATTCTGATCGCAAAGTCTCTTCCATCTGCGCGAACACCGTACTCGCAGAGGCGCGATGGACGGTCATCCCGGCCAGAGGAGCAAGCTCTTCGTCGAGATGGCCCTTGCCGGCGCGGAGGAGCGAACCTGTAGCCTCTGGGCCGAGCGCCGCCCACTCCGGAGCCGCAGCCCCCGGGGATTTTCCATCAGATTTCCGCCCCTGCGCCGCGCTTTGGATCTGCTCTGCCAGCCTTGGCCCGGCACATCCCTCCGCCGCTGCTAGACTAGCTTCCATGAACCTGAAGATCGCGGCCATCCGCTCCGGAACGGACCCAGTCGGCAATTTGCCCGGCGGATCGTTCACGCGCACGCTGGAGACGCCGCTGCACTGCCCGAAATGCGACGTCACCTACTACACCGTTGTCGATTGGGACCAGTCCGCCGACCGCTGGTTCGCGGATAATTCGCGCCCTCTGCTCACGCTGCTGCGCAAGGCCATCTTCATGGGCCACAGCACGGATCATCGAGTGACGCACTTTGAAACCGAGGGCGTGGTGGTCACCAGCTTCACCCGGCACGAGGCGCTGGCAAAACCCTGAGCAGCGGCTCCGTTTTGGCTGACGCTCTGGTGGCGCACACAAGGCCCGCGTTCTACTTCGCTTTTCCCGCAGCGCGCAGCGGCTCCACCACGGAGGACATGTCCTGCTCCGCATGGCCCTCCGCTGCGGCGATCTCGAACAGGCTCCGCGCCGCTGCTGCCGTCCTCAGCTCCACCCCGCTCTTCGCGGCAGTCGCGTGCGCATATTGAACATCTTTTGACATCAGCTTCAGCAGGAAGTTGACCGTGTAGTCTCTGCTCGCCATGCGCTCGGAGATGGCAGAGATCATGGGGCTGCCGGGAGCACCGTTCTTCAGCAGCGTGAGCGCCTTGTCGCGATCCAGTCCGCTGCGCTCGATCCATGCCACTGCCTCAGCCAGCGACGCCACCTGAACCCCGCAGAGGAAGTTGTTGATGAGCTTCATCATCGCACCGCTGCCCACCGGGCCCAGATGCACGATCTCTTTGCTCATAGCATCCAGCACAGGCTTTACCTTTGCCAGGGAGGCACCGTCGCCACCCGCAAGGAACGTAAGCTGCCCGTCTGCTGCTGCCAGACGGCTGCCCGTCACCGGAGCGTCCAGAAATTCCAGCCCCCGCGCCTTCGCGGCTGCAGCAAGCTCCGCGATCCACGCCGGGCTCACCGTGCTCGCTTCCACCAGAACGGCATCGCTCTCCGCGGCATTGAGAGCGCCATCTGCTCCCATCCACACCGCGCGCGAGGCGTCGTCGTCGGCGAGCATCGCAATCACCACCGCTGCGCCCTTCACCGCTGCCGCTGGCGTGGCTGCTACGCGTGCGCCGGAGGCGGCAAGAGCTTCAGCCTTCGCCGCCGTGCGGTTGTAGACGGCGAGGGGAAAGCCCGCCTTCAGAAGGTTCGCGGCCATGCCGCCGCCCATCGTTCCCAGGCCAAGCAATGCCACTGGTGTATTCGCCATTCAAAAATTTCTCCGCTTTCATTTTGACGCCGTGCCGTCTTGTGATCGATGCAGGGGCCGTCTTTCGACGCAGGTGCCGTCAGCGCTCGGGCCCAACCTCAGCCCGAGCGCCGGCGGCGTGCCATCAATGCGCTTTGTACAGCGCCGCGAATGCATCCGCAGCGTGGTTCATCTGCTCTGGAGTGGTTGCACGGTCAAGCAGCAGGACGCGATAGCGGAAGGTCGCTTCCTTGCCCTGCTCGATGGTGAAGTTGAACGGCTTTTCCTTCTTGTCAAAGATGCTGCGGCCCAGCGGATTGGCGGCGAACAGGCCGTAGCCGCGCGCATGCCAATAGGTGGGATAGCCGGGATTGCCGGGGTGGTCGATGATGGCGATGGCAACCGTCTTGCCATCGGTCTCCCCGGTCAGCGTGCACCACCGGCCGCGCGTTGACCATACAGCATCGCCCTTCACGCCCTCGCTGGTCAGGTAGACGCCCGTCGCTCCGGGCGCTGCATCGGCCGTCTTCGTTGGGTGTCCGCTGGCGTCGTTGAAGATGCCGCCCTTCTCCGTCGGCGACTCCAGGAAGTGGGCGACCCGCATGCCCAGCAGCCCCTCCTTGTCGTCGTTGAAGACCGCCTTCTGCAACGCATGCAGGGTCACGATGGTGTCCACGATGCGCTCGCCATGCGGCCCCTTGGAGAAGACGTAGCGTGTCGTCTGCTGCAGCACGTCCTGCCCCTCGCCAGTGGTCCAAGTCGCTTCCGTCACCAGATCGCCGCTCTCATGCCCGCTCGTGCTGGAGACGATCTTCACGTCGTGGACGGTGCCCATCTTGCTGCGCCGCGCTTCGGGAATGGCGTCCGAATTGTTCCAGAAGTCGAACCCATTCACGTTGCCGTAGTTGAACCACAACCCCGCGTGGTGCGGATGGTCCACGCGCTCTCCCGGCCTCGGCGCAAGTGGGAAGCCGCGCGTCACCGTGATCCCATCGCTGGTGATCAGCGGGTACAGCACCGCCTTCTTCTGCGTCGTCGGCCAGATGTAGGAGGTGAAAGGCTTGCCGTCGATGGTGATGTCCACGCGCCGCTGCGCCACATCGGGCGTCACCTGCACGCCCGACGCGGATGGAGGTGCAGCATGCAGAACGCCCGAGAACGCCATAGGAAGTGCCAGCAGACTCGTCAGGATCAGATTACGCATTATGCGGTTTCCCTCCCACCATCACCTGCTCCGTCTTCTCGTCGAAGGTGACCTTCTCGCCCGTCTGGATCGCTGCGATGTTCATGCACAGCGCCACGGAGTGGCTGTACCCTGCGTCGATGCTTGCGTTCGGCGTCTTGCGAGAGCGCACGCACTCCATCCAGTTCCGCATATTGGCGGAGGTCATCGGATCGCCTCCGGTGTTGGCCTCGTGCGACACCTTCTCGACGTGCTCGCTCAGAGAGAAGCTTGGCAGTTGGTTGGCCTGCATCTTCATCTCGGCCGCGTTCTTCGCTGTCAGTCCGCCCGTCGGCGTCACCGTCTGCTTGTCCATGTCGATCATGCCGCCGTTCGAGTAGTACAGCTCCTTCACCCCGCCCGCCGAGTTGGTGAACCGTG
>JAJZHR010000091.1 GCA_021810815.1 Acidobacteriota bacterium
CGTTCTTCTTCACAATGCCGATCAGAAGGATGATGCCGATCAGCGCGATCACGCTCAGATCGGTGTGGAATAGCAGAAGTGCCAGGATCGCGCCGACGCCGGCCGAGGGCAGCGTGGAGAGAATCGTGATGGGGTGGATGTAGCTCTCGTAAAGCACTCCGAGCACGATGTAGACGGTGATCAGAGCGGCGAGGATCAGATACCCCTCGCCAGCCAGCGACGCCTCGAATGCCTTCGCTGATCCTTCGAACTCCGTGTTCACACTCGGCGGCAGGTTCATCTCCGCCTCGGCGTTCTGTATCTCATGCACTGCCGTTCCAATGGAGACGCCGGGAGCGAGGTTGAACGAAAGCGTGACCGCCGGGAACTGCCCCTGATGGTTGATCGACAGGGATGCGCGCCGCTCCTCGAAATGCGTGATCGCAGAGATGGGAACCTGCGTCCCGGTGCAGCTCTTCACAAAGATCTGCTTCAGGGCGTCTGGATTCATCTGGAACTTCGGAGCAACCTCCAGCACCACGTGGTACTGGTTGAGTTGCGTGAACATGGTGGACACCTGCCGCTGTCCGAAGGCGTCGTACAGCGTGTCGTCGATGTTCTGCGGCGTGATGCAGAGCCGCGTCGCCGTGTCGCGGTCGATCACAAGGTTGGCCTCCAGGCCGCCCTCCTGCTCGTCGGTGGCAACGTCTTCCAGCCCTGGCAGCTTCTGGAAGCGCGCCAGCAGGCGGCCGGACCAGTCCGCCAGTTCGGCCGCGTTCGCGTCTTCGATGGAGTACTGGTACTGCGTCCGGCTCACACGGTCCGCCACCGTCAGGTCCTGCAACGGCTGCAGGTACATCCTGATGTTGTCCACCTTGGCGAGCTTCGGCTCCAGCCGATGAATGATCTCGGTGGCATTGCTGGTCCGCTCGTCGCGCGGCTTCAGGTTGATCTGCACTCGACCGCTATTCAGCGTGTTGTTGGTTCCATCCACTCCAATAAAGGATGAGAGGCTCTGCACGTCAGGATCCTGCAGCACAATGTCTGCCAGTTCCTGCTGACGCCGCGCCATCGCCGGGAAAGAAATGGTCTGAGGCGCCTCCGTGATGCCCAGCAGCACGCCTGTGTCCTGCACCGGGAAGAAGCCTTTGGGAACGATCCAGAACAGGTAGCCGGTGAGCAGGATCGTGGACAGCGTCACCAGCAGCGTGAACGTCTGATGCCGCAGCACCCAGCGAACTCCCACCGCGTACTTCGCGATCACGGACTCGTAAAAACGCTCGGAGGACCGGTAGAACCGTCCCTGCTCCGCCTCTGGCTTGTGGCGCAGCAGCTTGGCGCACATCATCGGCGTCAACGTCAGGGACACAACCGCCGAGACCAGAATCGTCACCGCCAGCGTCACCGCGAACTCGCGGAAAAGCCTGCCCACGATGTCGCCCATAAACAGCAAGGGAATCAGCACGGCGATCAGAGAGACCGTCAGCGAAACGATGGTGAAGCCGATCTGCTCAGAGCCCTTCAGCGCGGCCTCAAGCGGCGTGTCGCCGGCCTCGAGATAGCGGCTAATGTTCTCGATCATCACGATGGCGTCGTCCACGACGAAGCCAGTCGAAATGGTGAGCGCCATCAGCGAAAGGTTGTCCAGCGAATAGCCCAGAAGGTACATCGCCGCGAACGTGCCCACAATCGAAAGCGGAACGGCGACGCTGGGAATGACTGTCGCCGCGACATTGCGCAGGAACAGGAAGATCACCATCACCACCAGGGCGATGGTCAGCATCAGCGAGAACTGAACGTCCTTCACCGAGGCTCGGATGGTGGTCGTGCGATCGGTGAGCACGACCACCTTCACCGCAGCCGGAAGGGTCGCGCGCAAAGTCGGCAGCAGCTTCTGCACCCGGTCGACCACCCCGATGATGTTCGCTCCCGGCTGCCGCTGGATGTTCATAATCACCGCTGGCTCGCGGTTCATCCATGCGGCCTGGGTGTTGTTCTCGGAGCTGTCGATGACATTCGCGACTTGCGAGAGCACCACCGGCGAACCGGCCTTGTACGCAACAATCACATCCTTGTAATCGCCGCTCGATAGCAATTGGTCGTTCGCGCCAATCGTGTACGCCTGCAGATTGCCGTTGAGATTGCCCTTCGCCTGATCGACGTTGGTCGCTCCCAGCACGGTGCGCAGATCCTCCAGGCTCAGGCCATAGGAGGCCAGCGCGGCTGGGTTCGCCTGCACCCGCACGGCGGGCTTCTCTCCGCCATTGATCGAGACCAGGCCCACGCCTGAGAGCTGCGAAATCTTCTGCGCCATCACCGTGTCCGCAAGGTCTTCCACCTTGGTCAGCGGCATCGTGTCGGAGGTCAGCGCCAGCGTCAGGATCGGAGCATCCGCAGGGTTCACCTTGCTGTAGATCGGCGGGTTGGGCAGGTTCGCCGGAAGGTACGTCCCGGCAGCGTTGATCGCCGCCTGCACGTCCTGCTCGGCCACATCGATGTCTTCCGACAGGCTGAATTGCAGCGTGATGACAGACCCGCCGCCGGAGCTGGTGGAGGTCATCTGCGTCAGGCCCGGAATCTCTCCGAACTGCCGCTCCATGGGCGCGGTGACGCCGGTCGCCATCACATCCGGGCTCGCGCCTGGCAGGAAGGTGACCACTTGAATCGTCGGGTAGTCCACCTGAGGCAGCGCCGACACAGGCAACTGCGTGTACGCGACCATGCCGGCCAGAAGGATGGCCACCATCAGAAGCGAAGTGGCGACCGGCCGCAGGATGAATGGCCGGGAGGGACTCATCGGCGAGTTCCCCGGCTGCCGCCTGCATGCGACCCGCCTGGCTGCAGACCACCGCCGTTGCGTGTGCCCCGCAGACCGGATCCAGTCACGGATCCCGGACGAATTCCCTGGAAACCGATGCTCTGGCCTGACACGCGCGGCGCCATCGAACCTCGGCCCGCAGGCGCTGGCGATTGCAAGGAATCTCCTGTCGAGCTTGCCGGCTCTGCCTGCGCGATTTGCGGAACCACCTTGCTTCCCGGCCGCAGCTTCTCCTGCCCATCGATCACAACCTGCTGCCCTGCGCTCAGGCCGCTGTCCACCAGCAGATCCTGCCCCTCGGTCATGGCCACCTTGATGGTCTGGACGGAGACGGTGTTGGTGTCCGGATCCACCAGATAAACGAAGTCGCCCTGGCTGCCATGCTGCAGAGCTGCTACGGGAATCACTATTGCGTTGTCGCGCTGCTGCACCACCAGTCGCGCATTCACGAACTGATTGGGAAACAGCACATCGTTCTGATTGGGAAACACCGCCTTGAGCTTGTCGGTGCCAGTCGTCGGGTCGATCTGGTTGTCCATCGTCAGCAGCTTGCCAGTGTCCAGAAGGTGCGTGTCGGACCGGTCATAGGCGAGCACCGTGAGCGTGCGTCCCTGGCGCAGCAGTTGAACCACCTGCGGAAGCTGATCCTCAGGCAGTGTGAAGATCACAGTGATGGGCTGCAGCTGCGTGATGACCAGAAGACCGGTGGTGTCCGTCGCATGGACGATATTGCCCGGATCCACCAGCCGCAGCCCGATCCGCCCGTCGATGGGCGACGTGATGCGCGTGTACGCCAGGTTCACCTTCGCCGCGTCAATAGCCGCCTGATCCTGCTGAATGGCTCCCTCGAACTGGCCGTTGTTGGATTGCTGCAGGTCGAGCGTCTCCTTGGAGACCACGCCCGCCTTATACAGCGCGGCATAGCGGTCAGCCTCGGCCCTGGCATTCCTCAGCGAAGCCTGGTCTCTGGCAAGCTGCCCCTGGGCCTGCTCCAGCGCCGCCTGATAAGGCCGCGGGTCGATCACCGCCAGCAGATCGCCAGTCTTCACATCCTGGCCCTCGCGAAAGTTGACGCTCATCAGTTGCCCATCCACGCGGGACTTGATGGTGTCGGTGTAGTATGCTGTGACGCTGCCTAGCCCCGTGAGGTAGATCGGCATCGACCTCTGCTGCACCACGGCCACAGACACCGGAACAGGCCGGTTCGCGTTCATGCTGGTCGCCTTCGCCGCCTGCAGCGTCTCGCTCCTGCGGTTGGAAACGATCCGCCACACCGCACCGCCGACCACCAGAGCGAGAACGATCAGGACAATGGCCTTGCGCAGACCAGAGCCATGCGGCGGAGGGCTCTCATAGGCGTTTCCAGGATAGGCCGGAGGTGCCCCGACTGTTCGAGACGACTGGTTCTCCGGCGTCTCATTTTCGACCAACGGTGCTGAAGGCATGAGGCTCACGATCCAAAAAGTAGGGTGGTCTTTGTGCTGACGAAGATGATGGCCCGCTTGCAGGCCAGGCGGAAATATTGCATTCCGCTCGCCGGAAGATCTTCCTAATAGATTAATAGACTAACGCCGCGCGCAACCGTTTTGCTCGTCATCCAAACAAACGGATTTCAGC
Organism: Acidobacteriota bacterium; assembly: GCA_021810815.1. Classification (GTDB taxonomy): domain Bacteria; phylum Acidobacteriota; class Terriglobia; order Terriglobales; family Acidobacteriaceae; genus JAJZHR01. The sequence goes on from JAJZHR010000091.1 coordinate 4,415, forward strand.
AAGATTTGGAAGACGTTTGGCAGCCGCAAAATGTTTCTTTTTACGCCAGCGCAGCACAAATGCAACAGGACGCTCCAGCATCAGTCGGTATAATCCAAGTGCCTGCGTGCGATAGAAGCCAAAGCAAACTCCTGAGCCTGATGCCGACAACCGAGAAATTCCAGCCAATGCCAACCAATCCAGAGCTCCCGATCCTCGCCCAGGATTTGGAAATACCTCTTTGCGTCGATCTGGACGGCACGCTGGTCAAGTCGGACACCTTGCTGGACTCCGTTCTGGCCCTGGCGCGGCAGCATCCCCGGCAAATCCTGCGCATTCCCGGCTGGCTTGCGAAAGGAAAGGCCGGATTCAAGGCGCATGTGACCTCTGCCGTCGCCCTGGATGTCCCGCATCTGCCGTACAACCGCCCCCTGCTCCAGTTCCTGCATTCCCAGCACGCCGCAGGGCGCACGCTCTACCTGGCGACCGCCGCCGACCGCTCCCTCGCCGAACGCGTGGCCGCTGAACTCGGCATATTTCACGGCGTTCTGGCCAGCGATGGAGCCCTGAATCTGGCAGGCAAAAACAAACTCCAGTCGTTCCAGCAGCAGTTCGCCGGCGCCCCCGCCCTGGGGCGATTCGACTACATCGGCAATGCCATGCCGGACGTTCCCCTGCTGGCCCATGCCCGCACCGCAATGCTCGCCAATCCCGTTCCCGGGCTGCGACCCGCGCTCAAGGCGAAGGGAATCAAGCCTGCCCGCGTGTTTCTCGACCGCGCCTCCACGGGACAATCCTTCCTGAAGGCCATCCGCCTGCACCAGTGGGCGAAGAATGTGCTCATCTTCCTTCCGCTGCTGCTGGCGCACCGCATCGGTGCCCGCCCCCTGCTCCAGGCGGCGCTCGCCTTCCTCAGCTTCAGCCTCTGCGCGTCGAGCACCTACATCGTCAATGATCTGCTGGACATCGGGGCCGACCGCATACACCCCAAAAAGCGCCGCCGCCCCTTCGCCGCCGGCGACCTGTCTCCCCTGACGGGCATTGGAATCATCCTCGGGTTCCTCGCGATTTCAGCCGCTGTCGCTGCTCTGCTGCCGCCGAAGTTCCTCTTCTGGCTGGTCGCGTACACCATTGCCACGCTCGCCTACTCCCTGCGCCTGAAGCGCATGGTGCTGGTGGACGTCATCGTCCTCTCCGGCCTCTACACGCTTCGCATCCTCGCCGGCTCGGCGGCGACGAGCGCTCCCATCTCGCCCTGGCTAGCCGGCTTCTGCATCTTCTTCTTCCTCTCGCTCGCCATGGTGAAAAGGTTCAGCGAAATGTCGAATCTGCTCTCAGAGGGTGCGTCTCCCGCCAATGGCCGCGGCTACCTGACCAGCGACGTGGAGCAGTTGCGCAGCTTCGGCACCTCCAGCGCCTACGCCTCGGTCGTCGTCTTCACGCTCTATATCAACAACCCAGAGGTGCTCCACCTCTACCACCATCCGCAGCGGCTGTGGCTGCTGGCTCCCATCCTGATCCTGTGGCTGAGCCGCGTCTGGCTGCTCGCCTCCCGCGGCGATCTGGACGAGGACCCCGTCATCTTCGCCCTCACCGACCGCCGCAGCATGCTGCTCGGCGCAGTCGCTGTACTGGTCGTCTGGCTGGCCCTGTGAGGCCAGCCCGCCCTCATGAGCGGACAGTACTCCATTCCATCCGCCCAGCGGCATGCCACCCAGGCGCATCCTATATCCTGAAGAAGAATCCATGACCGCATCCGATCGAAAGCCTGCATTCGAGTCCTGGGGTCGCTACCCTGTCTACGACGCCGCCCTGCTCCCGCTCAACTGGGCGGGCGATTTTCCGCCTGCGAACATGGTGCCCAGCGGCATGTTGCCCGTTGGCCTGGGCCGCAGCTATGGCGACGTCTGCCTGCTAAGGGACGGAACCCTGCTGCCCACAACGGCCATGGATCGACTGCTCCACTTCGACCCGGTCACGGGCGTACTCACCTGCGAAAGTGGCGTCTCTCTCGCCTCCATCCTGGATTTCGCCGTCCCCCTGGGCTGGTTTCTGCCCGTGACTCCTGGCACCAAATACGTCACTGTCGGCGGCTCCATCGCCAATGACATCCATGGCAAGAACCATCACATCGCCGGCACCTTCGGCTGCCATGTGCGGCGATTCGAACTGGTCCGCTCCGATGGCTCCCGCACTCTCTGCTCGCCCATCGAGAACGAGGACTGGTTCTCCGCCACCATCGGCGGCCTCGGACTGACAGGCCTGATCGCATGGGCGGAGATACAGCTCAAGCCCATCGTCTCCCGCCTGATTACCTACGAGGGCATCCAGTTCCACGGCATCGACGAGTTCCTCGCTCTGTCCAGGGCCAGCCAGGGCATCGAATACACCGTAAGCTGGGTGGACTGCACCTCGCAAGGCAAGAACTTCGCCCGCGGCATCTTCATGCAGGGCGACCACTCCCACGACGCCAGCCCTCTGACGCGCTCTCCCGAACCCAAATTAGTGTTTCCCATGGAGCTGCCCGGCTTTGCGCTGAACTCCGCCACTGTCGGAGCGTTCAACGCGCTGTACTTCAACAAGCAGATGAAGAAGCGCGTCCGCACCCGCATCGACTATGAGCCCTTCTTCTACCCGCTGGACAAGGTGCTGCACTGGAACCGCATGTACGGCAAGCGCGGTCTGCTGCAGTTCCAATACGCCATTCCCTGGCAGCACGCGCGCGAGGGGACAGAGGCCATCCTGAAAGCCGTCGCAGCGTCGGGACTCGCCTCCTTCCTTGCCGTGCTAAAGGTCTTCGGCGACGTGAAATCCCCCGGATTGATGAGCTTCCCGCAGCCCGGCGTCACACTCGCGCTCGACTTCCCCATCAAGCCGGACGTCAGCTTCCCGCTCTTCGACCGCCTCGCCAGCATGACCCGGGAATTCGGCGGCAGGCTCTACCCGGCAAAGGACGCGCGCATGACGGCGGACCAGTTCCAGACCTTCTACCCGCAATGGCAAAAACTGGAGCGCTACCGCGATCCCATGATCAGCTCCAGCTTCTGGGAGCGCGTGACCATCGACGGTACCGGAGACAGCCAGCAGGGACGCCTGTCCATCCACCATCGATAAAGCGGGCCAAGCTTGAGGACCTGCCTTTGAACAACCAAGGATCTGCCTGTGATGCGGCCCCAATATAGAAGCCCCGGGGATGAATCCCAGACATGAACCCCAGCAGAAACCCCAGTGATGCACCAAGGAGCACTATGAGCGTCGAACGGAAATCCCCGGACAAAGTGCTCGTTCTAGGAGCGACCTCCAGCATCGCCATCGCCGCCTGCCGCACGCTGGCCGAGCGCGGCGCGAGCCTCTATCTTGTGGGGCGCAACGCCGACAAACTCGCCGTCATCGAGGCGGACTTCAAAACACGCGGTGCAGCCTACGTCGGCAGCGCGGTGATCGATCTGGACGATACCGAGCATCACCCGGCGATGCTCGCCGAGGCTGTCAACTCGCTCGGCGGCCTCGACCTCGCGCTCATCGCCCACGGCGTTCTCGGCGACCAGACAGCCGCCGAGGAGGATTTCGCCGTCGCCGGAGCCATCCTCCACACCAACTTCATCTCCGTCGTCTCGCTCTGCACCTGGCTGGCAAACTACTTCGTCAGCAGGCGCGCAGGAACGCTCGCCGTCATCTCCTCCGTCGCCGGCGACCGCGGTCGCAAGAGCAATTACATCTACGGCGCATCGAAGGGCGCCCTGAAC
>JAJZHR010000092.1 GCA_021810815.1 Acidobacteriota bacterium
CGTTCTGCGTTTGCGTCGGCGGGTTGGGCGCGGGCGATGGAGTCGTCGAGCTTTGGCACTGAGCGAAAGGCGCTGCGGCGAGTGCTGCGGCGAGAAGAAGAATGCGCGGTTGCTGCCGGTGGGTGGGGATGTTGCGTCGAGCGTGCATGCGTTCTCTCCATGCTGTAGTGTGCGCACAGGGACAGAACAGCTGAGGTGCTGTAGTCTGCCAATTGTCTGTCTATTTTATTGAGATGCGTATTTTCGCTGCGCGGGCGAACTGGTCAGTGCCAGCCACTGCCTCCAGGCACGGCATCGCGCAGCCAGTTCCGCGCAGCCATTCCTTCATCGAGCCGCTGGATTCTCCAGGCGGCCATGCAATCACGCTTGGGGCGCAGATGCTGCGTCCGAAACGTGGAAGACTTGAATCAGGGGCCTTCGATCACTTCCCATGACAGATGAAAAAACCATTGCTCTTGTTGCCGGTGTGCTCTTTCTGGCGACGCTCATTCGCGCTGTGTTCGGGTTCGGGGAGGCATTGATCGCAGTGCCGCTGCTGGCGCTGATCGTTCCCGTTGAAGTGGCTGCGCCGGTAGCCGCGCTGGCCTCGATCACGGTGGCGTCCATCGTGGTGGCCCAGGACTGGAGAAGCATCCATCTGCGCAGCGCGTGGAGGCTGGTTGTAGCATCTGCGTTTGGAATTCCTCTGGGGCTGCTTCGGCGGAGAACGGTGGCAGAGCCGGTGGTGAAAGTTGTGCTTGCGCTGGTGATCTTGAGCTTTGCGCTCTATTCCCTGGCTAACCGGAGGCCCTATGCCCTGGAGAGCGATCGGCCAGCCTGGCTGTTTGGATTTGCGGCGGGGGTTCTGGGCGGAGCTTACGGCATGAACGGGCCACCGCTGGTGGTGTATGGGACGCTCCGCCGCTGGTCGCCCGAGCAGTTCCGCGCAACGCTGCAAGGGTATTTTCTTCCCGGAAGCCTGATGGTTCTATTTGGCTATGGAATATCCGGCTTGTTGACGAGGAGAGTCGGCGGATATTATGCGGTGTCGCTGATGCCGATCCTGCTTGCTGCGTTTCTGGGAAGCTTCATCCATCGGCGCATCCACGCGGAGCGCTTTCGCCGCTATATCCAGATATTCCTGGTGATCATCGGCATCGTCCTGCTGGCGCAGGCTGCGCATGGCTGGAATGCAGGGGCGTCTGCGCAGATGCTCCTGCATGGGCGGATGGGCTAGAAGCCCTTTTCCTCTACGGCAGGATGCGCCCGCAGGGATTGTGTCTCGGCTCACAGCGTGGCTTGCGGCTGCAGGACTATACTCGGCACCTTAAGGAAGCTCTGATTCAAGTCCCTCGGCGATTCCCCCTCAGGGGCTAAAGCTCGGAATATTCCAGCCAGGGATGGCGGGACTGCAGTCCCGCCTCTTCAAAGCGGGACTTCTTCAGAGATGCCTGATGGTGCGAGCTGCGCTGATCGTGCGAACGCACGAGGCCGCGATTTTCGCGAACCTGCAACGTGCGGGGGCCTGCGAGTTCGCGGGGCCAATTCGCGGGAAGGGAGGGAGCTGCGATGCCGGAGGAGATGGAGTTGAAGCTGGCGCTTGCGCCGGGGGATGCGGGCCGGTTCCGGCGGCATCCTTTGCTGGGCTCCCTGAAGGAGGGGCCGGCCAGAACCGAGCATCTCGTCAATACCTATTACGACACCGCCGCGTTGCGGCTGCAGAAGAGCCGTATCGCGCTGCGCATACGGCAGGCGGGGAAGCAGCTCGTGCAGACGATCAAGCGCGACGCCATGCCGGGACAGAGCGGATTCGTACGCGGGGAGTGGGAGCGGCCGGTGGCGACCGATGCGCCTGACCTCTCCGGCATCGACGACCCGGGATTGCGCGCTGTGCTGGTGCCGCGCAGGGGCAGGCTGGTGCTGATGCCTGTGTTTGCGACGGACTTTCGCAGGACGGTATGGCTGCTGAAGACGGCGGATGCAGAGGTGGAGTGCGCGCTGGATGTTGGAGAGATACGGGCAGGAAAGGCGAGCCGTACGATTTGCGAAGTAGAGCTGGAGTTGAAGTCGGGCAACCCGGCGGAGCTGTTTGCGATGGCGCAGCACTTGAATCGCACCGTGCCGCTGCGTTTGGAACTGGCGAGCAAGGCGGCGCGCGGATATGCCCTGGCCGCTGGCGCGAAGCCGGGGCCGAAGTTCAGCCAGGCGGTGCAGTTGCACGACGCGATGACGGGGCAGACGGCGATCAGCGTGATTGGGCAGGCCTGCCTGGCCCAGATGGTCGGCAATATCGAGGGAGCGCAGCAGGGAAAGGACCCGGAGTACGTGCATCAACTGCGCGTGGGCATACGGCAACTGCGAGGAGCGCTCTCCGCATTCCGCAAAGAGATTGCGGCGGAGGACCGGCAGGCCATCTCGGCGGAGATGCGCTGGCTTTTGCAGGAGGTAGGCCCGGCGCGCGAATGGGATGTGCTGCTGGAGGAGACGTTCGCGCCGCTGATGAAGCGCTTTCATGGCAGGGAGGGGTTGAAGCGTTTGAAGACGCTGGCGGAGGAGCATCGAGCCGCGGAGTATGAGCGTTTGCGGCAGTCTCTGCGCAGCCCGCGGTGCGGCGAGATTCTGCTGCAAACAGCGGCGTGGCTGGATGCATGGAGCCGTCAGGAGCATGGCGCGGAGACAACGGAGGAGAGTGGTGCGCGGCTTCCGCTGAAGGAGCTTGCAGCGGAGATCCTGCAAGAGCGGCATCGGAAGGTGGCGAAGCTGGGGCGCAGGATTCGCAAGCTGGATGCGGCAGAGCTGCACCAGTTGCGGATCGAGATCAAGAAGCTTCGCTACGCGGCCAGGTTCTTTGAGACGCTGTGGCCGAAGCGGGCTTCGTCGCGGTATATCGCTGCGCTGGGCAATTTGCAGAACGTGCTTGGCGCGATGAATGATGCGGCGGTGGCCGATGGGCACATCGAGCAACTGGCGGGCGAAGCAGGGGCGGGAGCGGAGCACGATGCGGGACTGCTGCTGGGCTGGATCAGCGCTCATCTGCGGGTGCGACGGAGAGAGTTGCGGGCGGTATGGGAGCGTTTCACGAAGATGGAAGCGTTCTGGTGACCGGCGCGTGCGTCCTGCGAGGGAGATCATGCATTCAGCATCCAGCATCCAGCTTTCAGTATTCAGCGCGCGGTCATGCGTGACCGCACGCACCGGAATCACGCATAGGGGAGTGCTATACTCGGCGCACACTGCCGGACCTGGTGTTGGCGTCGTTCAACGATGCGCTCTTGCGAGGTGCTTTTCTCCAGCGCAAGGGGCCATCCTGTTCTCCGTCTGCGCAGATCATCGGAAGCGCTGATCCTGTCTTAACGGCTTACGGCCTCAGTCTCAACATCAGGCGAACAACGAATGCTCTTCAAGGCGCGCAGTGCGGCAGTGTACGGCATCGACGCACACATCATCGATGTGGAAGTAGACTTCTCCGGCATCAAAACGGAGCAGGAGCAGTTCAACACGGTGGGCTTGCCTGACGCCGCAGTGCGCGAGAGCCGCGACCGCGTTCGCTCGGCCATCAAGAACTCCGGTTTCGACATTCCACCCACGCGCATCACCATCAACCTGGCCCCCGCCGACCTGAAGAAGGAGGGCTCGGGTTTTGACCTGCCGATTGCGATTGGCATTCTGGGGGCGTACGGCGCTCTGCATCTGAAGGATCTGAGCAATTTTCTGCTGGTGGGCGAGCTTGGCCTGGACGGCGGCTTGCGCGCAGTGCAGGGCATGCTGCCCATCGCTGTGGCTGCGCGGGCAAAGGGTATCGCGAACCTGGTGATTCCGGCCAGCAATGCGCGCGAGGCGGCAGTGGTGCAGGGGGTGAATGTGTATCCCGTGCATTCGCTGCTGGAGGTGCGCGACCTGCTGAATTCGGCGGCGTTCGGAGCTATTGCGGCCAAGCCCCTGCAGGTGGACACCACGGGCCTGCTGACGGAGCTGCAACATTTTCCGCTGGACTTCAAGGATGTTCGCGGGCAGCACACGGCGAAGCGGGCGCTTGAGGTGGCGGCTGCGGGCGGACACAACATTCTGATGATCGGGCCTCCGGGCAGCGGCAAGACGATGCTGGCCAAGCGCCTGCCGTCGATTCTTGCGCCGCTGAAGTTCGAAGAGGCGCTGGAGACGACGAAGATCCACTCGGTCGCCGGCGTGCTGGACGCAGAGGCTGGGCTGGTGACGCAGCGGCCCTTTCGCTCGCCGCACCACACTATTTCCGACGCCGGGTTGATTGGCGGCGGCATGATTCCGCGGCCGGGCGAGGTCTCGCTGGCCCACAACGGGCTGCTGTTTCTGGATGAGCTGCCGGAGTTTCCGCGCAATGTTCTGGAGGTTCTGCGGCAGCCGCTGGAGGATGGAATGGTGACCATCGCCCGCGCTGCGATGAGCCTCAGCTTCCCGGCGCGCTTCATGCTGGCGGCGGCGATGAACCCGTGTCCCTGCGGCTATTTCAACGACAAATCGCGCGATTGCATGTGCACGCCGCCGATGATCCAGAGGTATGTTTCGAAGGTTTCAGGGCCGCTGCTGGACCGGATCGACATTCACATCGAGGTTCCGGCGGTGCAGTACAAGGAGTTGCGCGGGGGAAGCGCAGCGGAGGGGTCGGCGGAGATTCGCGACCGCGTGCTGAGGGCCAGGGAGAGGCAGCACGACAGGTTCGCGCGCGAGGGAGAAAGGAGCAAGGCTGCTGCTGCTCCGGGGGGAAGCCTGCTGGCGCAGTCGCCGTCCAAGGCGATCTTCTCCAACTCGCAGATGGGAACGCGGCAAATCCGCATGTACTGCGAGCTTTCGTCCGACGCGGAGAGGCTGCTGGAGCGGGCCATGCAGCAGCAGGGCCTGAGCGCCCGCGCGCACGACCGGATTCTGAAGGTGGCGCGAACGATTGCGGATCTGGAGGACGCGCAGGATATTGCGGTGAAGCATATTGCCGAGGCCATTCAGTACCGGACCCTGGACCGCAGCTACTGGGCCTGAGGCGAGCCAGCCGGGGCCGCACGGACCGGACGAGCGGCAACGGGTTCCTGAACTTCCCTTCGAGCAAGTCGGAGTGGGCCAATGTGCAGTGGCGGGCCTGGTTTGGCCCACTGGGCGGGCCATTGCAGGTTTCGGTATCGGAACGAACTTGCGTAAATTATCTGCAATGAGAGAGATGGACTCAGGGATGCCTTGGAAGGATGAAATTCCGCAGAACTAAAAAAAATCATTGACTCTGGGCGCTATACGCGCTATTTTCTTAGGTGCCGCATTCATGCGGGTTCCCGCCATCTTTTTTTTACATCGTTGAGGGGCGAGTACTGACGCGAACAACCCCGGCGCGAATCATCCGATTCAAATGCAACAGCAGGTTCCGATTGGAAATCGCTCTGATTCATCGAGCTGAGTGGATGCGCTCGGGTTTTCAGCAGGTTCCACGCTCTTCGCATTCGAACCACAAAGTTCAGAACTCCACGGTTCAGATATTTGGCCAACCTGGACCGGCCGCACACAGGGTTGTAAAAGCCCAAAGGCAGGGGATCACAACCCCAAAGCGCACAGAATCCCAGACATGATGCACGCAGGCAGAGGACTCCATCATTTCCCAAGCTGCTTTTGGGGGGATTCTCCTGCGGACTTCCGATGGACGGGTCTGAAAGATTTTCCCCATGCAGATGGGGCGAAGTGATTGGCAGCAACGTCTAATCCTAAAGAATTGAGTGAAGCAGAAGGAGAACCATCCATGCGCTCTGACCTGATTTTTGGGGCATTGACCCACGTAAAGAACCGCTATGAGCTGTGCCAGCTCGCGTCCAAGGCGACGCGGAAGCTGCACCGGCCCACCACCCGTCTGCAAGACACCACGAATGAGGTTTTGGAGCGCTTCACTGAGAATGTGCCTACCAAGGCTGCTCGTGGAACTGGCATCGAGGAGCGTCGCGCAGCATAGCCCCATCGCGTGGCCTGCTCCCGCAGGCCCGCTGCATTTCATTCGCAACTCGCTACGAGTCGCCAACCTGGAAACTGCCCCATCTCCGCAATCGAATTCCCATCCGAAAGCAAAATCCCCTCCAGCAAAATCCCTTCAGTGAGCAAAAATGACGATTTCAGAGTTGAAAGAGAAAAACATCGCGGAACTGGGCAAGCTTGCCCGCACCCTGGAAATTCCCGGCACCAGCGCCCTCCGCAAGCAAGACCTGATCTTCAAGATTCTGCAGGCGCAGAGCGAGAAGGAGGGCCATATCTTCGCCGAAGGCGTGCTGGAGATTCTGCCCGATGGGTACGGCTTCCTGCGCTCTCCGGATTACAACTACCTTCCTGGTCCGGACGACATTTACGTTTCTCCATCGCAGATCCGCAAGTTCGACCTGAAGACCGGCGACACGGTCAGCGGCAATGTGCGGCCGCCGCATGAAGGGGAGAAATACTTCGCGCTGGTCAAGATCGAGGCGATCAATTTCGAGTCGCCCGAGGAGACGCGGAACAAGATTCTGTTCGACAATCTGACGCCGCTCTATCCGCAGGAGCGCATCAAGATGGAGACCACGAAGGACTCCATCAGCGGCCGCGTGATGGATTTGCTGACGCCGATCGGCAAGGGCCAGCGCGGGTTGATCGTAGCTCCTCCGCGCACCGGCAAGACCATGCTGCTGCAGGCGATTGCGAACTCCGTCACCAGCAACCATCCTGAAGTGGTGCTGATCGTGCTGCTCATCGACGAGCGTCCAGAGGAAGTGACGGACATGCAGAGGTCGGTGAAGGGCGAAGTGATCAGCTCCACGTTCGACGAGCCGGCGGCGCGCCACGTGCAGGTCGCTGAAATGGTGATCGAGAAGGCGAAGCGCCTGGTGGAGCACAAGCGCGACGTGGTGATCCTGCTGGACTCGATCACACGTCTTGCGCGCGCCTACAACACCATCGTTCCGCCGTCGGGCAAGGTGCTCTCCGGCGGTGTGGACTCCAATGCGCTGCAGCGCCCGAAGCGCTTTTTCGGAGCGGCACGCAACATCGAGGAGGGCGGCAGCCTGACCATCATCGCGACTGCTCTGGTTGACACCGGATCGCGCATGGACGAGGTCATCTTCGAGGAGTTCAAGGGAACCGGCAACATGGAAATCATCCTGGACCGCAAGCTGGTGGACAAGCGCGTGTTCCCGGCCATCGACATCCAGCGCTCCGGCACCCGCAAGGAAGAGCTGCTGATTCCGAAGGACGACCTGCAGAGGATCTGGGTGCTGCGCCGCGTGCTGAACCCGCTGTCGCCGGTGGAAGCGATGGAACTGCTCGGCGACAAGCTGGGCAAGACGCGCAACAACAGCGAGTTCCTGCACAACATGAACGCGTTGTAGGCTTGCAATGAAGCAGCACTGAAGGCAGCAGCAGAAAGCCCCGGAGAAATCTCTCCGGGGCTTTCTGCTGCTGCGAGGGGCTTTCTGTCAGCGGGTCACCAAACGCGGCAGGCTTTGGCCGCGACCATTGGCTGGCCGGCCTTGCAGCTGAACGCTTTGGCGAACTCCGGCATGTTCACCAGAACGCCGTTGGTGCGGAAGCGGTCTGGGGAGTGCGGGTCGGTGGTGGCGATCACCCGCTCCATCTCCGGCCGCCATTGCGAGCACCAGTCCTGCGCGAAGCCGATGAAGAATTGCTGCGTGGGTGTGTAACCGTCTGCGGCTTTGCGATTTACGTCCACACCGTCGCGCGTTGCTGAGGCAAGATAGGCCATCAGAGCGAGGCGCGCTCCGCCGTTGTCGGCGGTGTTCTCTCCCAGGGTGAGCCTGCCGTTCAGCTTCGTATCCGGCGTCGCCTGGAACTTGCCGTATTCGTCGACGATGCACTCCTCCTTCTGCTGGAATTTGGCAGCGTCCTCTTTGGTCCACCAGTCTTCGAGATTTCCATGGCCATCGTACTGCCTGCCCTGGTCATCGAAGCCATGGGTGGTTTCGTGGCCCATGAAGAGGCCGATGTGGCCGTAGTTGAAGGAAGCTGGCTCGGAAGAGTCGAAGAACGCAGGCTGGAGAACGCCAGCGGGGAAGTTGATGTCATTCATCGGGGCGTTGTAGAAGGCGTTCACGGTGGGCGGAGAGTCGAACCACTCGTCGCGATCCACGGGCCTGCCGATTTTGGCGAGTTCGCGGCGGCTC
>JAJZHR010000093.1 GCA_021810815.1 Acidobacteriota bacterium
GTGAAAATTCAAGAAGAAAACACTTGCGCAAAAAAATAATCTGTGCAATAACCATCGCACAGCATTTCATCACCGCACCACACAATTTGAGGTGTCGCATGTTGCAGAGTTCACACCGCCCCCCCCCTGGCAGAACTTGCCAATGGTTCGCATGCCTGACTGCGCTCGTCTGCTTCGTAACCGTTCCATCCCTCCGCGCGCAAAAAACCCAATCCACTTTCTCCTACATTGACGATCAAGCCGTTCTGGCGCAGCACGGGTCGGAAACTGCCGCGCGCAACGTCACCGCCAAGATTTTCTCGTTGGCCGGAGTCGCGCCGGAACTAGCCACAGCCTTTGGCTTTCAGGAGCGCATCGTCCAGAACGAGATGCTGTACCGCCAGGGTGCGCATGGCCCCATTCACGAGGTGGACATAGTCAAGGCCGTCAACAACCTCGCCAGCTCCATGAACGCTCCACTATGGGCGCACACGGACTTGATCGAAGTCCGCACCCTCCGCATGTCGATGCTGACGATGTATCCGCGGATGATTGCGAACAGCCATCCAACGCCCGGAAAGAGGCTCGAAATCCTGAGCAAGGACATGAGCCCGCTGGAAGCGACGCACATTGCTGTCATGCTGATCGAGCAGAAGACCTTCAATAAGGAATATCAGTTCACCCACGCTGAAAAGGCAGTCTTGGCCAACGCCGATCCAAAGATAGTTGATTCTGCCTACCAGCAGCGTTGCAGGGATATGAGGAACACCATCACCGGAGAGACCAGCGGACGCAGCCTGCGCGATCTGCTGCGCGGAGCGGACAACTTCTTCACTGATCTGGGTCTGCAGCCCGTAGGCCAACAAGCTGCGGCGGTGACGAAATGAAGCGCATCGTAATCTTATTGGCTTGCGGCATCGCGATCATCGCATCAACCACAGGGTGTGGCGGCAGCGGGTCAAGCCCCTCGATCCAGATTTTCACGTTGACAGGAACTCCAGGGGCGGCCGCAAAGAATCCCAATCAGGAAGTTTACGGCATCTCTGATGAATACTACTGCCAACCAAATAGTTCCGGTTGCATAGTGAACTTCGACAAGACCTCGGACAGCAATGGCTCGCTCAATATTAAAACCACTGATGTTCCGGACACTTGGACATTCACGCTCTACAGCAACAACAACTGCCCTTCGCAAACCACCTTTGCGCCCGCCGATGTTACTACAACCGCAGTTCAAATTTTATACTGTGGATTCACGTATGTGGAGAATTTCAAGACCGCTCCCAATCCAATCCAACTTTATGCCGGCGTAGCTCCGCCAACTTCCATTACCATCACGGCAAACACCCCAGTATTCACCGGAATCAGCAGCTCACCCTATGTAAGCTCCTACAATATCAGCGCGCAATTGGAGACGCAGGTATCGTCCATTGGCACTTCGCCGGATGGAACAACGATCACAATTCCGTTGAATTCAACCCTCACGACCGCCGGGACCCACATTATTGCGATCCAACCGCCGGACGGCTCCAATAACATCATCGGGATAACCGCACTGGTAGTCTATCCACCTTACGCGAGCGGAGGTGCCACCGGAAAATGCGGAACGGCGACGATAAGAATAACCTGCCCCACCGTACCGAACTTCGCAACACCGTAGTTCTCCGCAGGCTGGTTGATTTCTTTGGAATTGGCCAGCCAATGCTTCTTTTCAATTCAAACCGGGAGAGATTTTGAAATATTTTATGGTTCTTCTAAGTCTTGCTTTCTTATTTGCAATACCGTTCCATGGGCAAAATAGCCAAGCACACGCTGCCGCAGACGACCATAAATCTTGGGAAACAACCATCTATGCGTCTGGCGGCCCCGCAATCGACTATGTGGTCATGCTCGGCTCTGTCCAGGCAGATGGTTTGAGATACAACCAGAGATTGCGCATCTACGCTGCTGGGTTTGGCATCGGGAAAATGCTCACTCTCTCCCACGGGCGCGGACTGTTGCGCGGACAGACCGAGTATCTTATGGAATTCGAGCCGTTTTGGTTAGGGGATTTTCCAGCATATACAGGAACCGCCACATTTTATCAGACGGGCGATCCTCCAAGCCAGGGGACAATAGGAACCACCGCGGGAAATAACCATGGTGTTGATGTGACCCCCATGCTTTTTCGCTACCGCTTCACGCAGAATAAGCATCTTACTCCCTACGTGCAGCTTGGCGGCGGCCTGCTTTTGACTGCGCACGACTTTCCTGCCTACAAATCCAGCCACATCAATTTCACGCCCCAGGCTGGCATTGGCGTCCATTTGCGAACCCGGGAGAAGCAGGCTATTGAACTCGGCGTAAATGTTGTCCACATCTCTAACGCCGACATGGGCGCAACTGATCCCGGTGTGCAACAATCCCTGATCTTTCGCGTCGGCTATACGTGGTGGCACTGACGCGTCCTCACGTTTGGGTGGCAGCGATTCTTGTACTCCTTCCATTTGGGCAGGCATTCGCAAAAACGCGCTCCTTTACCTATAGGATAAGCACTGTCAGTTTCAACGGAGTTTCTATCCCCGTCGAGATTTATGAGCCGGCAGGAAAGCGCCGACACCCATTGATTTTGATGATTCACGGTAGCGCGGGAGCGTTCACGCGCGACGGGGAACAGACGCTCTCTTACGACAACTTCGGGGAGTTGACCCTGGCCCGTCAAGGTTATGTCGTGGTGCTGCCGCACTATTTTGCCGCAGTGCATCGTGGAAGTATCACGTCGCTCGGCGAGATGCGGGAGCTGTTTCCGCGCCTGTTGGACGCTCTGTCGGCGGTGCTGAACCAAGCCTCCGCCTATCGCTCAGTGGATTCGCGACGCATCGGGATCTACGGTGAGTCGCTCGGAGGTTTTCTGGCGGCCGCACTCGCCTCTCGCGATTCACGCGTTGTCGCCGTCAGCGAGTTCAGTGGCGGACTTGCCGAAGGCCAGATGTCCAGCGCCTCGGCTCCCAAGGCTCTGCTGATTCAACATGGCGAGGAAGATGACTTGGTTGCCAAGAACAACGCCGATGCCTTGCGGGATTACGAGGTCAGGCGCGGCGCCCAAGTGACGATGTGCCTCTATCCGGGCCAGGGGCACTATTTCGACCAAGCCACGCGAGCGAAGATTCTTGAGCGGTCTGTCGCGTTTTTTCATCGCGCTTTGAAGGGGAGTCGTTAACCCGTGTGGTTGCAGGGCTGCTTATCGGGGTTGCTGTATACAGACCGGTTGATAGTACCGCTCGGCAGGGAAGGCGCATCCGTGGCAAAGCGCCTGTCCATCCCGCAGCACGTGCCGGTCGTAGTTGATCCCCTCGCCGCACACCGCGCATGCGATCCGCTCTCCCTTGTAGCCAGGAAACTCCCTCGCCGCCAGGTCCACCGTCACCCACTCCTCCGCGAACAGGTCCGCGTCCGGCATCTCGCGATACGCCAGCATCTGCTGCTGATTCTTCTGTTCGATGTGCGGATAGAGTTCCTTCGCCCGCGCCT
This sequence comes from Acidobacteriota bacterium, assembly GCA_021810815.1. Classification (GTDB taxonomy): domain Bacteria; phylum Acidobacteriota; class Terriglobia; order Terriglobales; family Acidobacteriaceae; genus JAJZHR01. The sequence goes on from JAJZHR010000093.1 coordinate 3,490, forward strand.
TCGAGGACTCGCGCGCAGCAATGCGGATGGCCCTCCCGCTCGGCAGATCGATGAAGGTCGCCGCCATCTTGCCCCAGTCGCGGAACTTCAGAGCTCGCTTGCCCAGCCTGCACCCGGTCACAACTCCGATCGCATCCGTCGCGCAGCGGTCGATTTCCACAAACGTGACCAGCCGCTTGCGGTCCTTCGGCGACTCCAGACCGCGCGGATCCTCGATCCCCAGCCGCTCGCAACCCAGCATCGCCATGCGCACGCCCAGCACCTGCCCGGCGCACAAATGCCCATGCGCCGCCTCGGCCTCTTGCAGCAACTCCTCCAACGGTTTCATAGGCTCTATCCTACCGCTGGCCGGATTCGGCAAAACTCCGCTGTCGCCTTTGTTCCGCTCGCCACCCACAGATCTCTACCCACAGCTCACAGCTAAAAGCTCGCTCCCGTCGTCCTTTTACGGCTCGTCGCTGTTGTCTCCATCCTCAATCAGCGCCGAAGCCCCGCCAACCACCTCGAAGCTCACCGCCGCCCCGCCCACTGGCTGGAACGTAACCCGCATCGGCTGCCTCTGCCATCGCGCAGGAGCGCAGGCAGGCCCGGCCTGGCCCGTCGGCGACCATTTCGCCAGCTCCCTCAGCACCACCGCCTTGCGCACTCCGATCTGCGCCACCACAGCGTCCAGCGTCTTTCCCGTAGCCGTCGGCCCGCAATAGGCGGCGTAGTCGCGGTACCAGACCGCCTCGGACACCGCAGCGTCGAAGTCGGCCAGATGCAGCGGCGCAATGTGTCCCGTCGCCCGGTCCACCAGCAGCCACGGCCCCGGCTGCCAACTCCATCGCATCGGCGTTTCTCCAGGCAGGGAGTCGTTCACGCGCAGCACGCGCCGCACCGTGAAGCTGCGATCCGTCACGTCGTGCGCCTCGCCCACGGTCCAGTCCCTCTGGCGGCCATCGACGATCAGCGGCCGAACCTTGAGCGTGGACATTTCCGTCCCAGCGGCAGCCCCCGCCGGAGCATATCCGACCTTCCGCGCCGCTCCCAGCAGCACGGTATGGGTCTTCGCAGGCGCAGCAAAGCCGGCGGCGGCGGCAAGAAAAAATAGCAGCAGGGGCGCAACAGCCGAGCGGGGAATCTGCATGTGCCGCAGACTAGCCCTCGCCCGCCGCCAACGCAAGCAAAAATGCGCCGCCCCGCACCGGAACCAGAGGCCTAGACCGGCAAAAAGTGCTGCGTTCCTTTGATCGGCTCGGAAATCCGCTTCAGCAGCCGCTGCAGGTCACCCTTGTTGTGGACAAAGTCGATGTCCGTCGTGTCCACCACCAGCAGATCGCTGGCCTTGTAGTGGAAGAAGAAGTGCTCATACGCCTCCGCCACCTTCTGGAGGTAGGCATCGCTCAGCGCCCGCTCGCCCGGAACTCCCTTGCGCTTCAGCCGCGCCTTCAGCACCTCCGGAGAGGCCCGCAGATAGATCACCAGGTCAGGCGTCGGCACCTGGCCGCGGAAGTGCTCGTAGTAGCGGTTGTAGGTCTCCAGCTCCGCGTCGGAAAGGTTCAGGCAGGCGAACAGCTTGTCCTTCTCGAAGATGTAGTCCGCCACAATATGCTCCGCCATCACATCCTCTTTCGCCGCCTTGCCCTCCGAAACCCCGCTCCACTGCTCCCAACGCTCCATCAGGAACCACATCTGCGTGGCAAAGCCCATCCCTGGCTGGTCGCGGTAGAAGCCATCGAGAAAAGGATTGTTCTCCGGCTCCACAATCCGCCGCGCATGCAGCTTCCCCGCCAGGATCCCGGCCAGCGTGGACTTGCCGACCCGAATCGGACCTTCAATCGAGAGAATGCGTGGCACGTCGAATAGCTTCATTGCGACCTCGTCCCAACCTCCCGGCCCAAAAGCAGATAGCCGAAAAACATGCAGATAGCCGAAAAATAGAGAATAGCCTGCCTGCGAGCGAATAAACAACGAATACCTCGCTGCGCCCGTGTACCAAATCCAGCATCATGCCCTCGTCACTCGAATGGAGATGCGGGCCGACAGAAGGGTACGCCACTGTGATACTCTGTAAGAGCGTCTGGAATTTTGGTCGCGCAGAGCGTCGCCACCCGGCGGTCCGCCTGCGCAGCAAGTCCGCCAGGATGTCTGAACGCGGCTCCGCAGGAAAGCCCTACGAATGGATTGGGACTGGCCAGAGACTGCGGAGTGAGTTCACGATGCAAAGCCCTCAGCAAAAAATGACGGGCAGCATCTGAGCCGGCTGTTCTGGCTACTGGAAAGAATTTCGGCCCACTGCGCATCACAGGCGGAACCTTTCAAAGACTTGCAGCAGCAACCTGCGCCCAAGCGAGAACGCTGGCCGCTCCGTAGCTGGTTCTATATCCATGACGCGCCCCCGCAACAGACGGCCCGTCCTGCACAACGATTTTCAAAGAATTGCATCATCCACACAGGCCAGGCGTCTGCGGCGGGCCGAACCATAGGCCGACGACGGACCACAGGCCACACAAGGGAACACATTGAATACGCTTGAAATGGAAATACCGGCTTCAGAAGCAACCACACTCACCTTCAACACCTTCACTATCTCGCAGAACCTGAAGAACCGCCTCGCGGCGGCCAAGTTCGTCACCCCCACGCCCGTCCAGGCGAAGGCGATTCCACCCGCGCTTGAGGGCCACGACGTCCTCGCCACCGCCCAGACCGGCACCGGCAAGACGCTCAGCTTCCTCATTCCGCTCATCGAGCGCATGAACGCGAGCATCAACACCTCGCCCACCGGCGCAGGCAACAACAAGGGCATCAAGGCGCTCATCCTGCTGCCCACGCGCGAACTCGCCATGCAGGTCATGGAAGCCTATGGCAAGCTGATGCCGGGCGCAGCGGGCGACTCCGCCCTCATCGTCGGCGGCCTCTCGGAGCAGACGCAGCTTCAGGCTGTCCGCCGCGGCGCCCGCCTGGTCATCGCCACTCCCGGCCGCCTGGAGGACTTCATGCGCCGCGGAGCCATCAAGCTCGACGGCGTCGAGACGCTGGTGCTGGACGAAGTGGACCGCATGCTGGACATGGGCTTCAAGCCCGCCATGCAGCGCATCGCCAAGTGCCTTCCGCCCAAGCGGCAGACGCTCTGCTACTCCGCCACGCTCGATGCCAACGTCCGCGAAGTGGTCAAGGACTACGTCCGCAACCCGGTTCGCATCGAGATCGGCTCCACGCTCAAGCCCAGCGACCGCGTGGAACTGCGCGCCTACTCGGTGGACAGCAGCCGCAAGCACGGCCTTCTGGAGCACATGCTGAAGACCGAAGAGGGCAGCTTCCTGGTCTTCTCGCGCACCAAGCACGGAGCCGACCGCATTGTGAAGAAGCTGCAGCGCGGCCACTCCGCCACCGTCATCCACGGCGACCGTTCGCAGTCGCAGCGCATCGCCGCCCTGTCCGGGTTCTCGCGCGGCCAGTACCGCATCCTGGTCGCCACCGACGTCGCCGCTCGCGGCATTGACGTTGCCCACATCGCCCACGTCGTCAACTACGACCTGCCCGGCGCTGCGGAGGACTTTGTCCACCGCATCGGCCGCACCGGACGCGCCCAGGCCCGTGGCATCGCCACCACCTTCGCTCTGCCGCAGGAGAAGCGCGACCTGAAGGCCATGGAGCGTCAGCTCAAGATCACCTTCGACTGGCGCGAAGTGGACAGCTCCATCGAGCGCGAAGAGCGCGCTCAGCCCGTTGACGCCACCCGCCCGGAGGCGATGAACATGGAAGTCCGTTCATGGCGCTCCGGCGGCAACAGCAACGACCGTGGCAACGCGGCCGGCAGCAACACCGCCTCCTTCGACGAGAATGGAGCTTCCACGCGCGCTCCTCTCAACTCGCGGGATGGCAGGGGCGGCGGCGGTTCGCCCTACGGCGGCAACGCTGGCGGACGCGGACGCTCCGGCGCAGGCCGCGCCTCTGGCGGCAGCTTCGCAGGAGCAGGCTTCGCGCGCCGCGGACGCACCGACGGAGCAGCCGGCAAGCCGCGCAGCGGCGGGGCCGGACGGCGCTCGGCGTAACAGCATGAGCCGCCCCGGCGCGAAGTAGAATTCGCGCCGGGGCGGCCTCGGTTTCAGCGCCATCGCAACAACAATCCTTGCGCATCGCAACAATAATCACCACGCACCACAACAGCGAACATCGAGATAACACGAACCATGATTTCAGTCAGCAATGTCAGCATGCGCTACGGCTCGAAGATCCTCTTCGAGGATGTGTCGACCGCCTTCATCGCAGGTCGGCGCTACGGCCTCACCGGCCCCAACGGCTCCGGCAAATCCACCTTCATGAAGGTCCTCACCGGCGAGCTCGATGCCCAGAAGGGAACCGTCGTCCGCCCCAAAAAGGTCGGCGTTCTCCGCCAGGACCAGTTCGCCTTCGATGCCTTCCGCGTCATTGACACCGTCATCATGGGCAACAAGCCGCTGTGGGCAGCCCTCGAAGAGCGCGAAGTCATCTACGCCAAGGCCGAACTCACCGACGAGGACGGCATTCGCCTCGGCGAGCTTGAGGGCATTGTCGGCGACGAAGACGGCTACGAGGCGGAGTCGAACGCTGCCATTCTGCTGCAGGGGCTGGACATTCCCGACGAGGTGCACGAGCGCA
>JAJZHR010000094.1 GCA_021810815.1 Acidobacteriota bacterium
CCGATCTCCCTACATCCGGCGCGATGGAGAGCGCAATCCGGAGCTGAAGAAGATCTCCGATCACGACAATCTGGGGCGAACCGGAGAAAATGCGCGCGACCTTGCCCTGGCGTACTACCTCACCGGAAACGCAGCGTATGGCCAGAGGGCAGCTCTGCTGCTGCGCACATGGTTCCTTGATCCCGCAACCAGAATGAATCCGAACCTGGAGTTTGGCCAGGGCATCCCGGGAATCAACACGGGACGGGGCATTGGCTTGATTGAGACGCGCGCGCTGATGCCTGTGGTCGATGCTGTCGGCCTGCTCGCTGGCTCACCATGGTGGACCAGCTCGGATCAGAAGGGCATGCAGAACTGGTATGCAGCTTTCCTCAACTGGATGCTAACCAGCGAGAAGGGCAAGGCCGAGAATGCGGCGAAGAACAACCATGGCACCTATTACGACCTGCAAGTGGCCGACTATGCCCTCTTCCTGGGCAAGCGCGCTCTCGCGGTGGATAGGCTGCAGCAGGTGAAAACCCGGCGCATCGCTGTACAAATCGAGCCCGACGGACGGCAGCCGCTGGAGTTGGCGCGGACGAACGCTTTCAGCTACAGCGTCGGCAATCTCGACGGCCTGGAGCAATTGGCGACGCTGGGCAACGAGGTGGGCGTGGATCTGTGGCACTACTGCACACCCGACCGCCGCAGAATACGAGCAGCCTTTGACTTCCTTCTTCCCTACGCTCTCGGCGAGAAGCCATGGGAATACAAGCAGATCAGCGGCTTCCATGGAGATGCGCTTTCGCACGTGGCACAGCGCGCCGCCAACGAGTATCGCGACCCGCGCTATATCGCGGCTGCGGCGAGGCTCTCCGTGGACAAGTCGGACTTGGAGACGGTCCTCCTTCGGCTTCGCTGGTGATTGAATCTGATGCGTGTCAGTGTATGCAGGTTCTTATTGATCCGGCAAGAAAATACTGCTAAGCGGCATACGCGACAATGGGATCTTTGAAGAAGCCTTTGATTCTTTTCAATTGCAGCCATGTGGTTGGTGGCAGCCTGACGCAGTTTGTCTTTGGTTCGGCATGGCACGCGTGTCTCGATGGCTTGTTTCAAGTCGCCGTTGAGCCTTTCATCGGGGTTCAACTCAGGGGAGTAGCTGGGCTGGTAGAAGACCTCGATTGGTTCGGTGTGCTCGGCCAGCCACTTCTTCACCGGAGCGCAGTGATCCACGCCCAGGTTATCGAGCACCAGGAAGACCTTGCGCCCTGCCTATGCCTAGTCAAGGCCTCGAAGAACTCGATCAGTCGCACATGGTTGAAGTTGCCATCGAGGATCATCCAGCTTGTCTTGCCCTGGTTGGTCACGGTCGAAATCATCGATAGTTTCTGCCTTGTTCCGCCAACGACATAGGCCACCGGCGTATCTCCCCTGGGCGCATAGCCGCGGCCGCGCACGTCGGTGTTGACCACCGCAGCCTCATCGCCCCAGTGGATCTCGGCGTCTTCTTCTTTGGCGCGTTGCCTGATCTCCGGATAGGTCTCACCGCAACCTTCGTGCGACCGGTTCGTCCGGTTGCACGGGAGGGGAAATAAGATCAGCCAATCGCGACGGCCTCCGTCTCAATCGCAGGGCCAAGATGCCATAGTTAAGCCGGACGGATGATGGGTCAGCAAGCCTTGGAGGACTCTATGCATCCCAGTGCAACGTCGTGCGACGGTCAATTTAGACAGGGAAAAAGTGAATATTAAACAGCCACCAAAACAGCCACCCGTCAAAAATCGGCATCGCCTGGAGGCCGTTTTTCCCTTGTAAGCTGTTGAAATTATTGGTGGACGCGGTAGGAATCGAACCTACAACCTGTCGATTAAGAGTCGAATGCTCTGCCAGTTGAGCTACGCGTCCGTCCGGTTGGGAAACCGAAAATGGATGGGGTTGATGCGGTGCAGAGCGGAACACAAACGTCACGCACGCTCCATAGAAAAGATAACACAAGAAGCGCCGAAGACTTCAATCGCAGATGCTCTGAAGCCACTAAAAAGTGAAGGACAAGCCGCCCTGCAGCGTCCGTGGAGACTGCGCGAAGAACAGGGTGCGGCCATCGCTTGAAAGCACCGGGTGATATCCCTGCGCCAGCAGGTTGGTCACATCCACCAGCGCCTCTACGCCATTGGGAATCACGTGGCCAAGGTGCAGCGGCTGCCGCATGTAGAAGCTGAAGTATGGCTGGTCGCTGAATGCGTTGTAGCTGTCCACCGCTGTCACCGTGGACGCGGGCTGCCAGCGATAGGAGGCGCGCACCTGCGTCCTGCTGTGCAGCACCAGGCCGCGCAGGGCGATCATCGCCGTCTCCGCCTGCTCGTCGCGCAGCATCGCGGCGGCAGCCTGCAAGGCACCCGGTGCCGCTGCCACTCCCTCCATGGCAGAGGAAGCCTGCATCGCGAGGGCCTGTCCGGTGGAGATCTCCACCACGGCCCAGATCGTCGATGTGAGCGGCTCCGTCGCCATCACGCGAACTCCTCCGGTGTTGTATCCCGGGCCCAGCATCCTGAACGTCCCCGTCGTCGGGTCTGCGAGCACGTTCCCCGCTGCGATTTGTTGCCAGCCCGGAGATCCTCCACCCTGAAGCATCGTCTGCCCGACATTGTCATGGTAGTAGGCCGCCTGCAGCAGACCCCGCCCGGTCTTGATGCCCACCGACGCCTCCTGGTGGACTCCCTGCTCCATCTGCATCGCGGTGCGCCCGCCAGGCGAGTGGCGCAGCACCGCCACCGGCAGTTCCGGCTGCACCGCGTCCATGTCTTCCCATCCCTGCAGATCGCGCGCCGTCGCCACCCGGTAGGTCAGCAGCACATGATCCGTCGGCCGAGCCGTCACCCGCGCGAAGGGCCGCACCATGGCTGCCATGCTCCCTTCCAGGCTCACGCCAGTCAACTCGCTGCCATACTCCACCGCCAGCAGCTCTCCCAGGGCCGTCTGCTCGGCGCTTTGCATCGTCAACGCACGAAGCCCGGGCATTCCCCCGCCGCCCACAATCTCCGGATGGCTCTGATAGCTGACCACTGAGCGCATCGTGGTCATGGCATTCATCTTGCGCTCGTACCCCGCCGTAAAATCCGCCGAGGGTGCCAGCGGATACGATGTCTCAGGAGATCCCAGATCCGCGCGCAGAATCACTCCGCTCCCATCGGCAAGGACGCGGTCGACCGTGAAGGCGTTGTGGAGTCCGCCGTCGCCGAAGCCCCCATCACCGTTCTGCACCGCGACCCGCGCGCGCAGCGAAGGCTTGGACTTCGAATTGTCGCTGGTGGAAACCATCACCAGCGGGCCGTCCTCCAGCATCCGCAGAATGGGCCGGTTCTCCGCCGAGCGCAGCGTCCACTTCCAGTCGTCGTCCGGCTCGTCGGCCTTCCGCTTCTGCGCGGGCAGCCATTGCACCGCCTCGAACAGCGTGCTCAGGGTCAGGTTCACCACCGTCTGAGCTCCGGGCCGAAGCTGCAGATTGTCGCGCATCGCGGGAAGAAACAGAGCCGCGGTTGCCTTGAGCTGGTACTTGCCTGGACCGATGGAAGGGATGGAATAGTGGCCGTGCATGTCCGTGAAGGCGGTGCCAGCCACCACGGCATCTCCAGCGACCGCCTGCAGGCTGATGACCTGCACCAGAGCCCCCATCTGCGGCGTGCCATGCGTATCGCGCACCGTTCCGGCCACTGCTGACTCCGCCGCGAACGCGGGCAGCGCGGAGATGCAGAGCGCCGCCGAGAGTGGCACGCCGAGTGTGAGGGCATACAGCACGAATTGGGAGAAAGGTCGCTTCACTTCTGTATTGAGTACGGGTCGTTCTGTGCGCTCGTCCCGCCCGCGACGATTTCCGCGGTTAGGGCATCTGTGGTGCAAGCGTCGGCCAGACGTATTCAAAAGAAGAAGCGGTGCCGCTGGGGAGCGGACGCTCAGGGAATTCGCGCTTGCCGCCAGCCATCGCTGCTGTTTCTCTGCGTGGCCGTGCCGCAATCTGCTGCGCTTGTCCCAAAATCACTGCTCTGCAACCTGCCAGTTCGGCTTTCAGTCGGAAACCGGCTGCGCTGCCGGATGTCCCGCCGAGGCCTACTCGACAACGAAGGGCGCGGACTCTGCGATCTGCTGCTTGGTGACCCCGTCGTTGATCTTGATTGTAACCGTGTAATTGCCCGGTTGAACACCTACCAAAGGCAGGGTCTTCTCCAGGGTCACCTGATCCGAGCTCGGATGCTCCAGCTTGTTGCTCTGTTCCGAGGTGTCCAGAATCGTCTTATGCGTGCTGGCGTCCTGGATCTGATACTCGATCGTCGCTCCATTCTGCTTGCTCTTGTCGTCGATTCCGAGATTGTATACCTGCATCCAGAAGTTCAGGCTCTGGTTGCGATGGAAAGTGACCGCAGCCGCCGGAGTCGCTCCCACCCGGGGACGGATATAGGTGTTCCCGATGACGAAATTGCCGGCCCCGATCTCCTTCGACGGAACCCGCTCCATCCGGTCCGCCAGGATCAGCGACGACGCCGCAAGACGGTCGTCGTCGTACTTCGGAACCTCGATGCCGCGCGCCCACACGCCAACGTGGTCCGTGTTGTTCATGTCCTTGATCACCACATCCACGCGGTAACGGCCCGGACGCAGAGGAAGCGCCTTCCAATAGACGGACACATTGTCCTTCGTCTTGGCCAACTGGTCGCTCACCACATCCACCTGCACCGTGTCCTCGAAGGTCTGCGCGATCCGCCCCGTCAGCGTCGTCACTCGGCCAAGGATGTTCACCGTCCCGCGCGCCACGCCATCCTTGTCGGAGAACGTGATGTCCCGGTTCCGGATCTGCAGGGTCACCGGCACCAGCACCGTGTCATTCGTCACCTTCACATAATCCGTGCGCACTTCAAACGGGAAAATCGGCCCTGTCAGGATCTTCTTCGAGGACATGTACATCTCCAGGTCCTTGAACTTGATCGGGGGCGCTGCCTGCAGCTTGGCGTACAGCTCAACGCGGTCGAACTGCTTGCTCTGCGTCATCGACGCCTCGGGCCCATTCCCAAGACGCTCCAGGCCGCCGCCCTTGAAGCGGTCCGCCTTCTTCGCCTGGCCCATTTCCTCATACTGCGTCAGGCCTGCGTTCGGCGTGTGCAGCAGAGCGTCCTTCTCGGAGCGGTCGATCGTCATGTGGTAGTCCCCGCACATGCAGGTGTCCACAAACTCGATGTCGATGTTGTCCCCGATGCCCTCGATATACCGGTAGTGCCACGTCTCGAACGGGAACGTGGACGTCTCTCCGCCGCCCTCTTCCATCGGCCTCTGGTAGCTGCCGCCGCTCGGATGCGAGTCGATGCTGTCCGGCTTGCCGTAGGCGATGTAGATGTGGCCGCGGTCGCTCTTCCATCCCGGCTTGCCTGCGGCGAAATGATCGTTCGCGTACTGGATGCGGCGATAGTGCTCGTCGCGGAACTCGTTGTCAGGAGAATCGGGATTCGGATTGCGGCGCAGCCAGAAGTTCTCGATGAAGTTGTCGCGCTCCTCGTCGTTCGTCAGGGACTTGAACGCCTTCTCCTCCTCGTCCGTGATGATCCAGCGCACATCCTCGTTCAGCCAGGTCTTGTACGCCCCCTTTTCCTCCTCGCGCAGAGCCCTTTGCTGCGCGATCTTCTCCTTGTCCGTCAGCTTCCGCTGCGTCGGATCCGACTGCTGAAGCGTCATCGGCAGAGGAGAGTCGTCCGCGGAGGTATTGTGATCTGTAGGGTCGGTCGGATGAACCTGCTGCGCGCTAGCGGGAAGCGCCATGGCAACGGCGAACGGCAAAATGAAAGCGGCGATCGCGGATGGACGGGGCCTGAACATAGCGGTGGTGGATCTCCTGATTCCAGAGCCCAATTGTAATGAGAGCAGCCCAGCTATTCAAGCCTGCGCACGCCGCCGCGATGCACCCTGTTATGATAGTGCCGATAAACGATACCGCCGCATAGTTCCGCAAGCGGAGCAGACCTCTTGATTGCACCCCTTCTCCACGGTCCGATTCAAAGCCGGAGTTCGCGCCAGACCGGGCGCAACCCCGTCGCAGACGACTGAGAACGACCTCGCCCGGCCGCAGCCGGAACTACCCGCGCGGCAAATGCGTACCACATACAATTGACGTTCAAGACTAGGCAAATCAGCGATCAAATCTCGTGTCGAAAACCGGGCGCGTCCCTTCTTGAGCCAGACCGGTGGAAAGTTGCAATGAGCGCCAAGAAAGTTCTGATCATTGTTGCGGTTGTCCTCGGCCTGGCCGGAGTAGTGGCCTTCAGCATCGTGCGCAGTCAGTCGGGGGTCACCAAGGTGATCACCGGCAGAGCTGTCCGCGAGGATCTCGTCGCCACCGTCAGCGGCACAGGCCAGATCAAGCCGAAAACCTATGTCAACATCGGCGCAACCGCCTTTGGCCGCATCACCCACCTCTACGCCAAAGAGGGAGACCACGTAAAGAAGGGCCAGCTCCTGGCCACCGTCGAAAACGTGCAGCCAGAGTCCGCCGTCGCCGCCCAGCAGGCCACCATCGCCTCCTCCAGAACCGATGTCGCCTCCTTCGTCGCTGCCGAAAAAACCGCCGTCGCCAACGTCCAGCAGGCAAAAGCCGACCTCGAACAGAAAAAATTCGACTTCCAGCGCGCCCAGAGCCTCTACGACGAAAAACTCATCGCCAAGCAGGACTACGACGCCAAGAAGGCCGCCTACGACGTCTCCCTCGCCACCCTGGCCCAGCGCGACGCCGCTGTTGCCCAGGCCCAGGCGCAGACCGCCTCCGCAGAGGGCAAGGTCAACACCGCCGTCGCCAGCCAGCGCGCCAACTACGACTCCCTCGACAAGACCCAGTCCCGCGCCCCCTTTGACGGCCTGGTCACCAACGTCCCCGTCCGCGAGGGAGAAACCGTTGTCCTCGGCATCCAGAACGCCGAAGGCTCCACCCTGATGACCGTGGCCGACATGTCCGTCATCACCGCAGAGGTCAAGGTGGACGAGACCGACATCGTCAGCGTCGCTCTCGGACAATCCGCCGACGTCACCGTCGATGCACTTCCCGGCAAGATCTTCAAGGGCCACGTCACGGCCGTCGGCGACCAGGCGCTGCTGCGCACCACCGGCGTCGCCACCAGCCAGAGCACCACCGGCACTGAAGAAGCAAAGGACTTCAAGGTGGTCGTCACCATCGACGGCCCCACCGAAGGTCTGCGCCCAGGGCTTTCCACCACCGCCAAAATCACCACCGCCCGCAAGGCCAACACCCTGGTCATCCCCATCCAGGCCCTCACCATGCGCGACCTCGACAGCGAGAAAGCTCTGGCAGCGGGGAAGAAAACAGAAGCCACTTCCATCGCATCCCTCACCAAGCCCCAACTGGTCCAGGGCGTCTTTCTGGTCACACCGGACGGAAAGAAGCTCCGCGCAAACTTCGTCCCCGTGCAAACCGGCATCACAGGCACCACGGAGATCGAAGTCCTCGGCGGGCTGAAAGAGGGCGACCGCATCGTCACCGGCACCTACAAGATTCTGCGCACCCTCAAGAGCGGAACAGTGGTCAAGGAAGACACAACACCAGTAAAGTTGACGGAAGACGGCTCCGACTCGTCCTAAGAACCCGTCCAATAGCTTGAATGCATGGGCTGAACCACCCTCGTTTTGCTAAGAGCACGGCTTCACAGGCTGCGGAAATACCCGGTTTTGCTTGGGAGCATGGCTTCAGCCGTGCCAAATGCATTTTCGCTTTGCAGAGGCGGGGCTTCAGCCCTGGGAACTCATCCTCCCGCTCCCCGCAGCGGAACCGCATACCCGCTCTTTGCGTAGAATCAATCAGGTTCGCAGCAGAGCCTTGTGGAGATACCGGAATGGCATTGGAAACCGAAGGCGCAATCGAAACGGACTCGCAGCTCCCTGTCAGCGCGGGCCCCGCTCCCGGCGACATCATCCTCGTCGA
>JAJZHR010000095.1 GCA_021810815.1 Acidobacteriota bacterium
TGCTTGGTGTTCGATCCGATGGAGTAGCGCATCGAGGTGCGCGCGGGAACCGCAAGCATGATCGGCTGCGGTGCCTTGCGGCCAGAGCCTGCGGGGAAGGCGATCATGGAGCGCGGCCCCTGCCGATAGCGGCCCGCTCCGTACGCCTGCGCGTACACGATTTTGCCGTCGCGAACCACGGCGAGCGAGATGCTGGGAACGCCGGTGGCGGCCAGGGTGTCATTGACAATGTTGTCCACCTTGGCGCGCTCCGCCGGACTGAGAAGGTCCACTGAAGGCTGCGAAGGTGCGCTTTGCTCGGCGAGCAGGGCCGCCGCCGTTTGGGCCGCCGCTGGCGCACCTGCAAGCGCGGATGCGAGAGCAGCCATCGTGACGGAGGAAAGAAGCGCAGTTCTGAGGGCAGATCGCTGAAAGCTCATAGCCGTTGACTCCCAAACTCTCTGAGGGCAGCCAGCCCCGTTCTGGGAATCCGGCTGCCGCTCTGCTGTTGCGGCGCTTCAGATGCGCGGAGAGAAATCCGTCGGAGTCATGAAGATCGAGTCCACCTTCTCCACCAGCTTGCCGTTGGCCTCCGACGCAGCCGAGACCTGCTTCCACTCCGGATCGTTGCGGAACGCCTCCCAACTGGCGTCTGCAGATTCGCGATCCTTGAAGGCAAGCATGTAGAAGAGTGCGTTGCCCTTCAGCGGCTCGTCCGTAGGCAGCCAGTAACCGACGCTGCGCATGCCATGGCGCGCGAAGATAGTCATGGTGTGGTTGCGAAAGCGAGCCGCCAGGTCGTCCAGTTTGCCCGGGTAGGTGTGGTATACGCGAAGCTGATAGAGGCCGGTGGCTTTCGCCGCCTCCGGCTGTGCTGCGGCATCCGCCGCCATGCTCAACATCGCCGCTCCAGCCAGTCCCTGCAACAACTCTCTTCTGTCCATTTCACGGTCTCCAGACTCTCATGTGTCAAAGATTCTCAAGCATCCATCGCACCCGAATATACCGCCATGCCTGCCACTGCATCCACGCCCATCGCGTCCAGAGCGTCCACTTCGGCCTGGGACTTGATGCCGCCGGCCACGATCAACTGCCGCGCCGTGGTGGCCCGCAGACCTGCAGCGACGTTCATTGGGAAGCCGCGCATGGTGCCCTCGGTGTCCACGTGCGTGTAGAGAAACGCGGCGCAGTACGGTTCCAGCCACGTCACCGCCTCCTCCGGCGTCAGGTCAACGGAGTCCTTCCATCCCTTCACGGCGACCTTGCCGGCCTTGGTGTCCACGCTGAAGACGAGCTTGTCTTCGCCCAGCGCAGCATTCAGGTCCGCTGCGAATTTCGTGTTGATCAGTTCGTCGCCTGTGCCGAAGAGCGAGGACCCGAAGATGACGCGCTGCGCTCCAGCATCCAGCAGAGCGCGCGCCTGCTCGACCGTGCGCAAGCCTCCGCCCACCTGGCAGGGAAGCCGCTTGGCCACCTGCTCGATCAGTGCGCGGTTGTCGCCCTGGCGCATCGCTGCATCAAGATCGATCAGCTGCACGAGTGGGTACTTCGAGAAGCGCTCAATCCAGTACTCGAAATCATCGAACGCAAGCGCAAGCTTCTCGCCCTGCACCAACTGGACGATGCGACCGCCCATTAAATCAATTGAAGGAATCAGCATTTTCGATTGTGCTCTTTCTATCGCAGTGACGTTTACAGAAGTATCATCCTGGGCGTAGCGAAGAACTGCGGTGTTTTGTTTGCCCGCGCATCCGGCCAGCGACCAACTGCGCAATACAGAAATTTTTGATTGCATTCAGGATGACCAGCGTGAAGGGCCATTTCTCAACAAGGCAGCCGAACGGACACTCCGGCTCGTTGCAACTCCACCTTCAGCGATCTGCAATCTGTCACGCCGAAGTGAAAAATACTCGCGGCCAGCGCAGCATCTGCTTTGCCCTTTTCAAACACCTCGGCGAAGTGCTGCGCGTTGCCTGCCCCGCCTGAAGCGATCACGGGAATCTGCACGGCCTCGCTCACGCGCGCGGTCAACTCGCAATCGAATCCGCTGCGGACGCCGTCAGAGTCCATCGACGTCAGCAGAATCTCTCCAGCGCCTCGCTGCTCGGCCTCGCGCGCCCACTCCACTACCTTGCGCCCGGTTGTCTTGCGGCCTCCGCTCACGTAGACCTCGGCGTTGCCCACAGGATCAGAGGAGCCAGCGGCGCGGCGCGCATCAATGGCAACGATCACCGCCTGCGCTCCGAAGCTCGCGCCGATTTCGCCGATCAACTCTGGCCGCGCAATGGCTGCGGAGTTGATGCTCACCTTGTCCGCGCCCGCGTCGAACACCGCTGCCGCATCTTCGGCGGAACGGATGCCTCCGCCAACGGTGAAGGGAACGAACAACTGCCGCGCCGCTCGGCGAACGGTTTCGATCAGAGTTCCGCGGCCTTCGTGCGTCGCCGTGATGTCGAGCAGCACAATTTCGTCCGCGCCCGCCGCAGCATGGCGCGCAGCCAGTTCCGCCGGGTCGCCGGCGTCGATGATGTCCAGAAACTGCACGCCCTTCACCACGCGGCCGCCGCGCACATCGAGGCAGGCGATGATTCGTTTGGTCAGCACGGCTGCCCTCCTATCTTGAAGGCATCGCGCAGCCGCTGCCAGGTGACGTCGAGTGTCTCCGGTAGCACGCGCGTCTCTGCGATGACGGTCATGAAATTCGTGTCTCCTGCCCATCGCGGCAGAGCATGCAGGTGGATGTGGCCAGCAATGCCGGCTCCGGCGGACTGGCCGAGATTCATGCCGAAATTCAGCCCCTCAGGCCGATAGACGCAGCGCAGCGCTTGCTCGGTCCATCGCGCGAGTTGCATCATCTCCAGCGCGGCGGCTTCGTCGAGAGCGGCCAGCGAGTCCTGGTGCGCGTAGGGCACGATCATCACATGGCCGGAGTTGTACGGATACGCATTCAGGCAGACGTAGTTGCGCTCCCCGCGATGGATGATGTGCGCGGCTTTGTCGGCTTCCTCTGCGGACATCCGCGCGCTGCTGGCGGCGTCGGCAGAAACCGCATAATCAGCGGCAGCGATCAGGTTGCAGAAGACGCAACCCTTGTCGCCGGGCCACGCGGCAAGCTCTGGCGGAACACCTGCCCGGTCTTCATGGCCTGCGCGGCTGACGTAGTTGTAGCGCCAAGGCGTCCAAAGGCGGTCCATCGGATGAGTATACGGAAATCGTCTTGCTGAGAGCGATTCCGCGCACGCCTGAGGACGGATCGTTGATCGAGCCGCATTGCCCGAACTCCGCCAGGGGCCGTCCGCCGATTGGAGGTGGAGCGGATGCTGCGGCTCTACTTCCTGCAGCAGGGGTCTAATCTTTCCGCCCCTGGGACTGCCTTGCACCCTCATTTGGCGATTGCTCTAGCCATTGATGGGGCGTGGCTGGTGGCTCTCCATGGCGCGCAGCTCCTCGGATCGAGTGGCGTGCTCTTCGGCGCGATTGTTGTTCGGCGCGTCATTTCTGCCGTTGGTGTCGCTCTTGCCGTTGGCGTCGGTCTTGCCGAAGATCATTTTCCCGCTGGGTGTTTGAAGGACGCTGGTGACGGCGATCTCCACGCTCTTGCCGATGAACTTGCGCGCGTGGTCCACCACGACCATAGTGCCGTCGTCGAGGTAGCCGACGCCCTGGTTGAACTCCTTGCCCTCTTTCAGGATGTAGAGGCTCATCTTTTCGCCGGGCAGAACGACCGGCTTCAGGGCGTTGGCGAGGTCGTTGATGTTGAGCACTTTGACGCCGTGGACCTGCGCGAGCTTGTTCAGGTTGAAGTCGGTGGTGAGAATTTTGGCGTTGAGTTTCTTTCCCAGCTCGATGAGCTTCAGATCCACGGCGCGCTGGGCGGGGATGTCTTCCGAGAGGATCTGAACGCCAATGGCTGCATTTTCCTGCATGCGCTGGATCACATCCAGTCCGCGGCGGCCGCGCTGGCGCTTGCCACCGTCGGCGGAGTCGGCCACCTGCTGCAGCTCCACCAGGACGAACTCCGGCACGGCGAGCGGGCCATCGAGGAAGCCAGTCTCTGCCATGTCTGCGATGCGGCCGTCGATGATGGAGCTGGTGTCGAGGAGCTTGAGGGTGCGGCGCGGGGCGCGGTCGCGGCCTGAGAGTGCGAGGTCGCGGGGCGAGATGGCTTCGCGGTTGAAGATGCCTCCCATCGCGTCCAGGTTCAGCAGCGCTCCCCTGCTTGCGCCGATGACCAGGCCTACGTAGGTCATCAGGACGAGGAGGAAGATCTGGAGCCAGCTTTGCGTGGGCCCTGGGGCGATGCTGCCGCGCAGCACCTCGCTGCAGAGCAATGCTCCCAGGATGCCGAGCATGCTGCCGACGATGGCGCCAATCAGGCGCGCAAAGCTCACGGTGCGGGCGCTCATCTCGAAGAGCAGGATGACGCAGGCCGCCGATGCTCCGAGCACGCCGCCGAAAAAGCGATTGACTCCGAATGGCTCGAGAGCGATGCCAACGCCCGCGAGAAAGACCACCAGGACAATCCGCAACAAATTCATCTCGATGAAGACCATGGATCACCCGTCTCAACTCGCTGCGGACAGCACGAAGCATGTTCGCTAGTGGGTAGACTTCGTGCGTTCTGTAAGGTCATGGCTTCAGCCATGCCGCGGAACGCCGAAAGGACTCAAAGGGCTTCAGCCCCTGAGGCGTGCACTTACAAGCTAGCCCACTATCGTATTTCATGGCCGCCGGAAATCTACCGGAGTATACGCGAACCAACTTGCGGCCCGTTCCCAGGCAAGTAAAGGCGCGCCTGCGGGCGCGCCTTTCCCTTGCATTGCTGCGCTTCTCAATACTTTGGCAGGGACGTGTCGATTTTCTCCGCCCATGCTTGAATTCCGCCAGCCAGGTTGTGGATGTTGCTGAAGCCGGCCTCGCGCAGGATATGCGCCGCGTCCTGGCTCCTTCTGCCTGTTTTGCAATGGATGACGATTTCGCGTTCCCTGTGCTCCTCCAGCTCGACGAGCCGCGCAACGACCTCCCCCAGTGGCAGCAGGTAGCCGCCCATGTTGACGATCTGGAATTCGTGCGGTTCGCGCACATCGAGAATAAAAGGCCTCTCCCCTGCGTCCAGCTTCTGCTTCAATTGCTCGACGCTTAATTGTGAGATGCCATCTTTGACCGCGACGGGGGCTTCGTCCACCTTGGGCAGAATGCCGCAGAACTGGTCGTAGTCGATCAGCTCTGTCACCGTAGGGTGGGTTCCGCAGACGGGGCAGTCCTTGTTCTTCCGCAGCTTCAGGGTGCGGAAGTTCATGCCCAGAGCATCGACCAGAAGGAGCCTGCCAATCAGCGGCTCTCCGATGCCAAGGATGAGCTTGATGGTCTCCGTCGCCTGGATGATGCCGACCAGGCCGGGCAGAATGCCGAGCACGCCGCCCTCTGCGCAGGAGGGGACGAGGCCAGGCGGCGGCGGCTCAGGGTACAGGCAGCGGTAGCACGGGCCATCCTTGGCGCCGAAGACGCTCGCCTGGCCCTCGAAGCGGAAGATGGAGCCGTAGGCGTTGGGCTTGCCCAGCAGGACGCATGCGTCGTTGACCAGGTAGCGGGTCTGGAAATTGTCCGTGCCGTCGGCGATCACGTCGAAGTCCTTCATGATCTCCAGAGCGTTGGCGCTGGTGAGCATAGTTTCGAACTTGATGATGTTCATGTGGGGGTTGAGCCCCTTGAGCTTCTCCTCGGCGGAGTCGATCTTGGGGCGGCCAACATCCTTGGTGCTGTGGATGATCTGCCGCTGCAGGTTGCTGGCGTCCACCACATCGAAGTCCACCAGTCCGAGCGTTCCGATGCCTGCGGCTGCAAGGTAGAGAGCGAGTGGCGAGCCCAGGCCGCCGGTGCCGACGCAGAGGACCCGGGCGGCCTTCAGCTTGCGCTGGCCTTCGAGGCCCACCTCGGGCAACAGAAGATGGCGCGAGTAGCGGGCGATCTCGTCATTGGAGAGCGTTGGCAGCTCAGCGAGTTCGGCGACGGCCGAAGCAGATCCGCCGGCGATGGAGGGGATAATCGTCAGCGTGTCGGAATCGCTCACGTGCGTGGCTTCCTTCTGGTCGAGATAGCGGATGTCGTCGTCGTTCAGGTAGACGTTGACGAAGGAGCGCAGCTTGCCCTCGATATTGAAGAGCTGCGGGCGCAGTTCGGGGTGGAGCGTGGTCAACTGGGCGAAGGCATCGCCGACCGTGGCAGCGGCGACATCCACGGTGTCCTTCTTGTCGGTGTAAGCGCGCAAAGGCGTGGGAATAAAAATCTTCATCGAGCGAAAATCCTCTCTTTTTCCATTTTGGATATATAGTGCTGGGCCGGCCTTCAGAGGGCCTGCTGGCCGCGGTGGTGCGGAAGGACGCGCGGCCTGGGGAGCGTGCTCGCCTTAGGGTCGACAGGCAAGCAGGGTGTCCGCCACCACCTGCGGCGCAGCGAGTTCCAGCGCCTGGCGGGCAAAGGCTTTGTCTTCCTCGCCCGATCCTGTGAGCAAAAACGAATTGGTCTCAGTCGCTGCGCCCTTCACTACGCTGGTGATGATGTAGGAGCAGCCGATCCAGTGCGCCTCTGCAATGTCTGTCACCGACCACATCGCGGGATGGTCGGGGTGGGAATGGTAGAAGCCGACGATGTCCAGCCCCCTGGCGCGGCCCTGGCGCTGGATGCGCACCAGCTCCTGGGGAGCGATGTTGTAGCGGTTGTGCGCGGAGTCGGTGCGGGTGTTGCCTGCGGGCAGCACCTCCTGCACGTGGTTCACTCCGTCCACGTTGCGGCCGAGCAGCACGCCGCAGCATTCATTCGGATAGGTCTGCTCGCCATGCGCGCGAAGGGCGCGGAGATTGTCTTCCGTGATGCGCAGCGCGGAAGTTGTGGTTGGAGGCGTCATAGATCCTCCTCCCAGAAGCGCTCGCTGAGGTACTTGTCCGCGGAGTCGCACAGGATGGTGACGATGACAGCTTCGCGCCCTGCGGCGGATTCCTCTTCGGCGATGCGCAGGCCGGTGGCGACATTGGCCGCCGCGGAGACGCCGACCAGAAGGCCTTCGGTGCGGCCAAGCAGCTTCGCCATGCGATACGCGTCCTCGGTGGCCGTCTCCATCTGGCGGTCGGCGAGCGAGGCTTTGTAGATAGGAGGGACGATGGCGGTGGCCATGTGCTTCATGCCTTCCAGGCCGTGGAAGGGAGAGTCCGGCTGCATGGAGATGCACTGGATGGCGGGGTTCAGCTCCTTCAGCCGCCGTGCTGTGCCCATGAAGGTTCCGCTGGTGCCGAGGCCGGCGATGAAGTGCGTGACGCGGCCGTTGGTCTGCTGCCAGATCTCATTGGCGGTGGTGCGATAGTGCGCGAGCCAGTTGGAGTCGTTGGAATACTGGTCGGCATAGTAGTAGAGGCCGGGATTGGTCGCGGCCAGTTCGCGCGCCTTGCGGATCGCTCCGTCGGAGCTGTCTGCGGGGTCGGTCCAGACCACCTCCGCTCCATAGGCGGCGAGAATCTTCTTGCGCTCCGGGGAAACATTGGAGGGCATGCAGAGGGTGACGCCGAAGCCCTGCGCCGCGCCGAGCATGGCGTAGGCAATGCCGGTGTTCCCGCTGGTCGCGTCCAGCAGACGGCGCTGTGGGCGGGAGGGGCCGAGTTCGCCGCGCTCCTCCGCATCGGCCACAATGGAAGCCGCAGCGCGGTCCTTGATGGAGCCTCCTGGATTGGCCCACTCTGCTTTGCCAAGAAGCTGCACGCCGGGCAGGGAACGGGTCAGCGTGCTGAGGCGAACCAGAGGCGTGTTGCCGATGCGCTCCAGTATCCCGCTGCCAAGCAGGCGCATCTCGGCGACGGGCCTCGTCGCGGAAACGCTGGCCGTCGCTGCGGGCCGTTCGCCGATGGTTGGATAGGTGGTGCTCACG
>JAJZHR010000096.1 GCA_021810815.1 Acidobacteriota bacterium
TTACGAGAGCTACATCCACCCCATCACGATTCTCTCCACGCTGCCCTCGGCCGGCGTCGGCGCGATCCTGGCACTTCTGCTATTCCACACCGATCTGAGCGTGATCGCGCTGATCGGCATCATCCTGCTGATCGGCATTGTGAAGAAGAACGCCATCATGATGATCGACTTCGCTCTGGAGGCGGAGCGCGAGCACGGCAAGTCGCCGGTGGAGGCGATCTACGAGGCGTGCTTGCTGCGCTTCCGCCCCATCATGATGACCACGATGGCGGCTCTGCTTGGCGGTCTACCTCTGGCGCTTGGAACGGGCACGGGATCTGAGCTTCGCAGGCCGCTGGGCATCACCATCGTCGGCGGACTGATCGTTTCGCAGGTGCTCACGCTCTTCACCACTCCGGTGGTGTACCTGTTCTTTGACCGGCTGGGGCGGCGTGTCACCGAAGGACGAAGCAATCAACCGATCCGGGGAACCCGCATTCCAGGCAGTCCCACTTCAGGAGAGGAGCAGCCGGCAGCAGGGGACTGATGAACCCAGGATCAGACGTTCAGCCAGGTGCGACGTCCCCGCTACAAGCCGCAAGCGATGCATTTTTCAGCGCCATTTATCCGCCGCCCGGTGGCGACCACATTGCTCTCCCTCGCTCTTCTGCTGGGCGGAGTGGTGGCGTACAAGCTGCTTCCGGTCGCGTCTCTGCCGGAGGTGGAGTTTCCGGCTGTAGGAGTGGGCGCTGCCTTGCCAGGAGCGGATCCGGAGACGATGGCATCGGCCGTGGCAACGCCGCTGGAGCGGCAATTCGGGCGCATCGCCGGCCTGAACCAGATGACGTCCGTCAGCCAGCAGGGCAACACCAGCGTCCAACTGATCTTCGATCTCAATCGCGACGTGAATGGAGCGGCGAGGGACGTGCAGGCAGCTATCGCCGCAGCGCGCAACCAGTTGCCTGCCAACCTGCCGGGCAACCCGACCTTTCGCAAGGCGAACACCGCTGGCGGCCCCATCGTGATCTTCGCCCTCACTTCAGACACGTTGACCAAGGCTCAGATGTACGACCAGGCGGACTCGATCCTGGCGCAGAAGATTGCTCAGGTTGACGGAGTCGGCCAGGTATTCGTCGGCGGCAGTTCGCGTCCGGCGGTGCGCATTGAGGCCAACCCAACCTCGCTGAATGCGATGGGCGTGGGGCTGGAGCAGGTCCGCACCGCCATGGGGACGGTGAATGTCAACCGTCCCAAGGGGTACTTCACCGATAACACGCAGCAATGGAGCATCAGCGATACCGACCAGCTCTTCGGGGCGGCGGCCTATGCTCCGCTGATCATCAGCTATACGAATGGCGCTCCGGTTCGCCTGCGGGACATTGGGCGCACGGTGGACTCTATCGAGGACGTCCACACCGGAGGGCTTGCCAATGGCAAGCCAGCCATCCTGATTATCATCACCAAGGCTCCGGGCGCCAATGTTATCAAGACTGCAGACGCGATCTATGCGATGCTGCCGCAACTGAAGGCATCGATCTCGCCGGACATTCACATCCAGACTGCGGTGGACCGCACCGTGACGATTCGCGCTTCGGTGCGCGAGGTGACGATCACGCTGGTGATCTCCATCCTGCTGGTGGTGCTGGTGGTGTTCCTGTTCCTGCGCGAGGGACGGGCGACGATCATTCCCAGCGTCGCAGTTCCTCTGTCTCTGCTGGGCACCTTTGCCGTGATGTATTTGTGCGGCTTCTCGGTGGACAATCTTTCGCTGATCGCGCTGACGGTTTGCACCGGCTTCGTGGTGGACGATGCGATCGTGGTGATTGAGAACATCACGCGCTACCTGGAGATGGGCTTCACGCCCTTTGACGCCGCCATGCGCGGCTCGAAGGAGATCGGCTTCACCGTTCTCTCCATGAGCACCTCTCTGATCGCGGTTTTCATCCCGATTCTGCTGATGGGCGGCATCGTTGGCCGGTTGTTCCGCGAGTTCGCCGTGACGCTTTCGGCGGCGATTGCGGTGTCCATGGTGGTATCTCTCACTACGACGCCGATGCTTTGCGCGAAGTTTCTGCGAGCGCACAATGACAGTGAGCGCAGCTGGTTCTACCGCACTGGAGAGAAGCATCTGGCGCACCTGCTGGCAGGCTATGACAGGGCGCTGCGATGGGTGCTGCGCCATCAGAGTCTGATGCTGGTGGTCACGGTGGGCACGTTCGCGCTGAACGTCTACCTCTTCATCCTGGTTCCGAAGGGCTTTTTCCCGCAGCAGGACATCAGTCGCATTGCGGGGCAGGTGCGCGGTCAGCAGGACGTCTCGTTCGCAGCCATGCAGCGCAAGATGGAGGAGCTCTCGGCGATTGTGCAGAAGGATCCAGCCATCGAGAATCTTCTTGCATTTGTCGGTGGCAGCGGCCCAGGCGGCAGCAGCTCAAACACAGCGTCGATGTTCATTCAGTTGAAGCCGCTCAGCGAGCGCAACATCTCTGTGGACGAGGTGATCGCTCGTCTGCGTCCGAAGCTTTCATCGGTTCCGGGAGCGACGCTCTACATGCAGGCGCAGCAGGAGTTGCAGATTGGCGGCCGCGGCTCGGCGACCCAGTATCAATACACGGTGACGGCGGAGAATCTTCACGATCTGAACGTCTGGGTGCCAAAGCTGGCCGCGCGCATGGAGAAGATGCCGGAGCTGCGGGACATAGCCACGGATCTGCAGGATAATGGCCTGCAGTCGCAGCTGGTGATCGACCGCGAGACGGCCAGCCGCCTCGGCGTGGCAGCCGTCGACATTGACAATACCCTGTACGACGCTTTTGGCCAGCGGCAGGTTTCTACCACCTACAAGCAGTTGAACCAGTACCACGTGGTGATGGAGGTGGACCAGCAGTATCAGGAGGATCCTGGAGCGCTGAACAATATTTATGTGAAGAGTTCGACTACAGGAGCGCAGGTTCCGCTCTCTGTGGTGACGCACTATGAGCAGAAGCGCACACCTCTGACGGTGAACCACCAGGGGCAGTTCCCTGCGGGCACGATTTCGTTCAATCTGGCGCAGGGTGTGGCGCTGGGGCAGGCCACCACGGCCATTGAAAACGCTGAGCGCGAGATGGGCCTGCCCGCCAACGTCCACACCGGCTTCCAGGGCTCGGCGCAGGCGTTCCAGGCATCGCTGGCGACGGAGCCTGCGCTGATCGTCTTCGCCCTGCTCGCGGTCTACATCGTGCTTGGCATACTGTACGAGAGCTATATCCATCCCATCACGATTCTCTCCACGCTGCCCTCGGCCGGTGTCGGGGCGATCCTCGCGCTGCTGCTTACCAAGACCGATCTCAGCGTGATTGCGATGATCGGGCTGCTTCTGCTGATCGGAATCGTGAAGAAGAACGCGATCCTGATGATCGACTTCGCGTTGCAGGAAGAGAGGCTGAATGGCAAGTCGCCGGAGGAGGCGATCTACGCCGCGTGCCTGATGCGCTTCCGCCCGATCATGATGACCACCATGGCCGCACTTCTGGGAGCGCTTCCGCTCGCTCTCGGCACAGGGACAGGATCGGAGCTGCGCAGGCCGCTGGGCATCACCATCGTCGGCGGCCTGATCGTCTCCCAGGCGCTGACGCTTTTCACCACGCCGGTGGTTTATCTCTTTTTCGACAAGCTGCGCCTGAGCTTCGCGCGTTGGCGCGGCCGCGGCAGCAGCCGTGATCGCAGCACTAGCGCGCAGCACTCTCTGCCGCATCCGGCTGGCGACTAAGGAGATGGCTTTCAGGCCGCTCCTGAACTGTGCTCCCGAGGCGCAGCAGCCCCGCTGCAAGTAACATAAAGATTAAGATGACGACCCAACCACCAGTTATCACCCTTCAGGACGTTCTGGACGCCGCGGAACGACTGCGCGGCAGCATCTACTATTCACCCTGCCCGCATTCGCAGATGTTGTCGGACATCACCGGTCAGCAAGTCTTTTTGAAGCTCGACAACCTTCAGATGACGGGAGCATTCAAGGAGCGGGGCGCTCTGAACAAGATTCTCACGCTGACGCCGCAGCAGACCGCGCGCGGAGTCATTGCTGCCAGCGCCGGCAATCACGCGCAGGCGGTGGCATATCACGCCACGGCGCGCGGCATTCGCTCGCTCATCGTGATGCCCCTGCCGACGCCGCTGGTGAAGGTGACAGCGACGCGCAACTTCGGCGCAGAGGTGGTGCTGCACGGGGCAAATTACGACGAGGCCTGCGAAGAGGCGGTGCGCCGCTGCAACGCCGACGGCATGACCTTCCTGCATCCGTTTGACGACCCTGCTGTTATTGCGGGGCAGGGGACGCTTGGCCTGGAGATGATGGAGCAGATCGCCGGACTGGAGGCTGTGGTGGTCCCTATCGGCGGCGGCGGCCTGATCGGCGGCGTTGCTTGCGCCATCAAGGAGACCAATCCGAAGATCCGCGTTGTGGGCGTGCAGACCTCGCGCCTTCCATCCATGCCTGCGGCCGTGGCGGCGGGCCATCCCGTCACGATCGACGCCGCCACCACCATCGCTGACGGCATTGCCGTGCGGCGGGCCGGCGACCTCACTCTGCCGCTGGTGGAGAAGTACGTGGATGAGATCGTCACTGTGGACGAGGACGAGATAGCCAGCGCGATCCTGGTGCTGCTGGAGCGGGAGAAGACGCTCGCTGAGGGCGCTGGAGCCACGGCATTGGCAGCTCTGTTGCAGCATAAGACTTCTTTGAATGGGGCGCGGACAGGCGTTCTGGTCTGCGGCGGCAATATCGATGTCACACTGCTGGCGCGCATTATCGAGCGCGGCCTGGTGAAGGACGGCAGGCTCATCCGTCTGCGCATCCATCTGCTGGACAAGCCCGGAGCCCTGCACGAACTGACGCGCCTGATCGCGCACCACCGGGCGAACATCACGGACACTTTGCACAACCGCGCCTACTACGGTGTGAATCTGGGAGACACGGTGATCGACATCACGATGGAGACCCGCGGTCCGCAGCAAGTGGAGGAGTTGCTCGCGGCGCTCACGGCTGAGGGTTACAAACACGGGCGGGTGCTGTAGACGACGCGATGGTCTGAGCACAGTATTTCAAGGTCGAGACGTTGGGCACGATCCAAAGGCACCCTATCCTGCGGCAGAAGCTGCCGCGCTGGTAGAGCGCTGGTTCATTTGCTGCCCGGTTCGGGGGCACCATTTAGGGTTGGGACGTTGCGAGCAGGCGCTCCATGGCGTCGCAGGCGGTCTTGACTCCATCCTCCTGCGCCAATTGCACGCCCACGGCCTGCGCTTTTTCGGCATAGCGCGGGTCGCTGAGCAGGCGGGCGATCTCCCGCGCAGCGTTCTTCGCGGTGTAGTCCTGTCGGCGCAAGACACGCGCCACGCCAAGCCGCTGCATGCGGCGCGCGTTGTCCGGCTGATCGTGGCTGTACGGCATTACGAGCATGGGGCGGCCCGCGCGAAGCGTCTGCGCGGTGGTGCCGACGCCCCCTTGATGCACCACGGCGGAGGCACCGGGGAAGAGCTTTGAGTAGGGGGCGTACTGAGCGACGCAGATGCTCGGCGGCAAGTCTTTCTCGGGCAGATTGCGTTTGTCTGTGCCGACCAGCAGCACCGCGCGCACGCCGAGCGATTCCGCAGCCTGCGCGCTCTCCCTGTAGAAGCTGCCAGCGTTCAGTACCGCAGCGGACCCGAGCGTGAACACTACCGGTGGCGGTCCTGCGGCTAAAAACGCCTCCAGCGCGGACGGCAGATCCTGCTTGCCCGCGTCTCCGTCGTAGAAGGCGAAGCCAGTCACCAGGGCGCTGGCTGGCCAGTCGGGCTGCGGCTTTCCAAGCACGCTGGAGAAGATGGCGAGCGCGAGTTGCGGCGAATGCTTGCCCTCGAAGATGGGGGATTCGCACGGAGGCAGGCTAAGCTCAGCGCGCAACCGATGCACCGGCTCTGCCCAGGAGCGGGTGACGAGGCGGGCAAACCGGGCGACGATCTTTCCCATGCCTGGCACCGCGCCCTCGATCCGCGCCAGTAGAGGATATGGCGGCAGCACCGGGGCGTCATATGCAGAGAAATACGATAGCGGCGCCAGCACATACGATGCCCAGCGCACACCCGTTTTCGCAGCAACGAGCGGCCCCGCGTAGACGAGTTCGCCGGTCAGCAGCAGGTCCGCGCCACCGTCCTCCTGCACGATAGCCAGCAGATCGTCGTAAGTGGCGCGAATGGCGGGGAAGAGGATTTTGCGCAGTGTGTCCTCGGTGCCCTTGCGAATGTCCATCAGCATGGCGACCAGGGCGCTGTCCTCCGGGTCTAGGCTGGGCCGAATGGGGCGGAAGGCGATGCCGAGCGGCTCCACCTTTGGGCGGAACATCTCCGGGACGGCGATTACAGGCGTGTGGCCGCGGCGCATCAGTTCCAGGCTGAGGGCGATGAGAGGGTGAACGTCGCCGAGGGTTCCGAAAGTGGTGAGTACGATGCGCATGTGCGTTTGGCCGCTAAGAACTGGTCAGAGTGAGCTGTGTCAGAGAGTGAAGTAGAAGGTGGCGCCGCGCTCCACCTCCCCGGTTGCGGAGAGATGGCCGCCGTGCCTCTGGATGATTCTCTTCACGGTGGCGAGTCCAATGCCCGTGCCGGTGAAGTCGGCTTCGGAGTGGAGGCGCTGAAACGGAGCGAACAGGCGGCCGACGTTCTGCTGGTCGAAGCCGGCTCCATCGTCGTTCACGAAGTAGGTGCGCTCGCCATCAATGATGCTCGAGCCGAAGTGGATGCGCGCTCTCGCATGGTGCGAGGTGTATTTCCACGCATTGCCGATCAGGTTCTCCAGCACGATGCGCACCAGGCCGGCGTCTCCCTCGCCGACAATGCCTTCCTCCGTGCTGAATTCAACGTTCCGCTCTGGATCGCGGAGACGCATTGCGGCGTCGATGCTGCGCGCCATCGCGGTAAGATCCAGCGGTTCTCGACTGATGGGAGTGGTAGCGGCTCGGGAGAGGCTCAGCAGGTCGTTGATGAGGTCCCCCATGCGCTTGGCGGCCTCTCGCAACTGGCGCACGCTGCTTCTTCCGTCCTCGTCCAACTGCTCTTCATGCGCCACTTCCAGGATGTAGCTGAGGTTGCTGATGCCTTCCAGCGGACCGCGCAGATCGTGCGCCACTGAGTAGGAGAAGGCCTCCATCTCGCAGTTGGCGGCGACCAACTGGCTGGTGCGCTCGCGCACCCTCTCCTCCAGATCGTCATGCGCGCGCTGTAGTTCAGCATCGCGGTGCTCGATCTGGGCGAGCATGCTGTTGAAGACGTCGATCAAAACCGCCAACTCATCATGGTTGGGGCTGGGAGCGGCGCGGATGGCGTAGTTCTTCTCGTGGGAGACGATCCTGGCTGTTGTTGCGAGTTCGCGGATTGGCGCAACGATGGATCGGCGGAAGCGAGAGGTCGCCAACTGCGCCAACAGCAGAGAAACGAGCATGACCGCAACAGCGATCAAGGCATACTGGAGGGCATGCTGGGCTACTTCCCTGAGGTTCGCCTCCAGGCATATCCAGCCGACCACCCTTGCATTCACTTCAATCGGGCGCGCCAGCACGATGTTGCTGCCCGACGCCCAGCGGGCTCGCATCCCGCCCTCCGCGATGAGTGGGATCGAAGCGATGGCTCCTTGGGGGATAGTGCCGATCTGCGCGAAGATCTTTCCGCTTGGAGTGAGGATGGCGGCCCACACGATGTCTGGCGTTCCCTTGAGAGCCGCGAGCGTTGCTTGCGCCGTCTGCGGATCGTCGAACACGAGCGAGGAGGCGCTGTTGAGGCCGATGACCTGCGCCTGGGCGGAGAGGCTTCTCACCAGGCCAGTGCGATAGGTGCTCAGGTCATAGGCGATGAAAGCGAGGCATGCCAGCAGCAGCGCCGTGCCGCTGACCAGCAGG
>JAJZHR010000097.1 GCA_021810815.1 Acidobacteriota bacterium
CGAGGAACTGAATGTAGTCGATGAGAAGCACGTCTACGCCGCGATACTTGTCGCGAAAGCCGGACATCTTGTCGTAGCGCAGCGAGTTGATCATCTCGTTGGTGAACTTCTCGCTGGAGACGTAGCAGATGCTGGACTGCGGCTGGTGGCGCTTCACCTCGTGTCCGATGGCCTGCATCAGGTGGGTCTTGCCCATGCCGACGCCGCCGTAGAGGAAGAGGGGGTTGTATGCCTTGGAAGGCCGCTCCGCGACGGCGCGCGCCGCGGCGTGGGCGAACTGGTTGCCATTGCCGATGACGAACGCGTCGAAGGTGTAGCGCGAGTTCAGTTGCGCTGCCGTGTTCCAGTCGAAGCGGGCCTGCTCCGGCCGCGCGATATTTGCTCCGCTATTGCCTCGGCCATCTGCGCGCGGATCATCGCCTCTTCCGTCGGGGCGCGCCTCCGGCCTGCGGTCAGAGCGGCCATCCTGCCGCATACTGGAGCGCATGCCAGCGGCGCGGTCGCCGTGCGGAGCGCTCTGCGAGTGGCTGGGCACAGGAGCGAAGCCGCCATCCTCGCGCACGCGCACGTTGGAGGGGTCGTCGGCTGGAGTGACGAAGAGCACCGTCTCGATCTCATGCCCGAGGGACTGCACGTCGATCGCCTCCTGGATGAGGTCGGCGTAGCGGTCGCCGATGTGCTGGAACTCGGCTGCGGGAATGCGCACGTAGAGCGTCTTGCCTGTGATGTGGCTGAAGCGCGTCGGCTTGAGCCAAGTGTCGTACGACTGGCGGTTGATCTTCTTCTCGAGCGCCGCCAGGATGCGCACCCACGGATTCAGTACGGCGGTTGCCGTCGGAACGAATGACATGTTTTTCCTAGTCCAAACCCTGAAACGTCAACATGGCTCCATGCAGCAAAACACGAAACAGAAAAAATGAATCCTCGCGACGGGTCTGCTGCGCCCGTTCTGCGTTTTTGCGTGTTCTGGGTGTGGAAGCTTTTGGCGGCGGGATTGTCACCTGTCCGCCGCGAAGTCTTCCGCATCGCTTCGATGCAGTGGTGTGTTGATCAATTCAGACGTGCAAGATCTCTTGTGAACGGACTCGATAGTAGCACGTGGAAAAGGCGCCGAGTGCGGCTGTGAGCGGCAATTTTTTTTTCATTCCCATAGTTGCACCATGCGTTGTGAAAACGCAGCTTCAGGGCACGTAAACCCCTTCTTAAGTAACCCTCTCTGCCCCATTTTGTTTTGCGGCGCCACGCGTCTTCCGCTATACTCAAGGTTTGCGGCCGGATCAGAATCGCGGTCTTCCAGAAGCAGTGACGATCCCGCAACAAGACCCTGTCTCGCTTGGATGCGATCTCGCAAGAGCCTCCATCGCAGCCAAGACAGGAAACCAATCCAGCTATCAGTCGCGTTCGATGCGCTCTGC
This sequence comes from Acidobacteriota bacterium, assembly GCA_021810815.1. Lineage (GTDB taxonomy): Bacteria > Acidobacteriota > Terriglobia > Terriglobales > Acidobacteriaceae > JAJZHR01. Next base: position 1,416 of record JAJZHR010000097.1, read on the forward strand.
CCTAAGTGGGCTGTCGCAAGCGCCCTGAGCGCCAAAGTCCAGTTCAGCAGGAGAGCAGTGCCATGCCCAAGCGTACCTTTCAACCCAATCGCCGCCACCGCGCCAAGACCCACGGCTTCCTTACCCGCATGAAGACCAAGGCGGGCGCAGCAGTGCTCTCTCGCCGCCGCGCCAAGGGCCGCCACAAGATAGCGGTCAGCGCAGGCTTCCGCGACTAGGCATTTCCCTGTGTGATGCGGCAGCCTGTATGTCGCGTCCGGACTTGTTCGCGTCCGGACTTGTTCGCGTCAAGGATCAATCCATCCAAGTGGCAAAGGTGCAAGGGGAGTTTCCCTGGCACAGCCATCAGGATGAGGACGCAATGTTGCTGGTTCTGCGCGGGTGCTCTGCGCATCGGAAGGGCCGCTGAGGATGGCGGCTCTCTCGACGCGCGCCCCGGAGAATTCTTGGTGGCGCGCGCGGCGTCCGCCACAATGCTTCCGCCATCCAGTATCCGTCATCCAGTATCCGTCATCCGTCATCCGGTATCCGCGATCCAAGCAGACCTGGACCGCACTGATCGAGACCGTCACCACCCTCCACACCGGCAACGAAGCGACTCCCCTGACACGGACCATCGAGGAGCAACTTCGCTCGTCCGACCTTCCCGCCGTGAAGAAGTCCTGAACACAGGCAACCCTCCTGAGAACCTGCACCCCATACTCTTTTAGCCGATGCTGCGACAGCGAGCGAAGAGCGGTAGCCGGCCAACAGGAGAATGTGTCATGGCACAGCAATCTGGAAGCAGCCACAACTCCCCCTCGCGTGAAGCCCGGATGAAGGGCGGGCCAAACTCCCACAAGGGCAGCAGCGGGAGCAGCGCAAGCGCAAGCAGCCAAAAATCCTCCGGTGGCCACAATGCGCCCAGCCACGAGGCATACGCGAAGGTTGGGAAGCAGTCCCACTCCGGCGGCACCACCAGCCACTGAGCGCAGCATCCGCTCAGCTGGGGAGCAGCTCAATCAGGAGCAGCAGTGCTCAACAAAGAGCCGCAGCCCTGCGGAGCAACGAGAATGCGAACCCGGATGATTTTCTCTGGGAGACGCAGAGTAGAAGAGAGGCCCTTCCCGCGCGATGGGCCTTTCTTTTTGCCGGTTGCTTCCCTCTCGTCCCTCTCGATGCCGGGAGGCGCACTGTACGATTGAGTTGCGGCGCCATGTCAGACGCGCTCAGCCCGTATGCCAGCCACTGAAGCCTCCCATCTGCGACTCCGCAAGCACGCCGAATACCAGCGCGTCTACAAGCAGGGCCGCAAGCAGTTCTCGCGGCAGATGAGCTATTTCTACGCCCTGCGAACAGCCGCTGATCCGGGCGGCCCGGCACGCAGCGGCAAAGGGTCGGCAGTTGGGTCGGCTGGCGCTGGGGAATGGACAGGGCCTCGCGTCGGCCTTACGGTGGGCAAGGTGCTGGGCAAGGCCGTGGACCGCAACCGCATCAAGCGACGCATGCGAGAGGCAGTCCGCAAACACATCGCCCGGCTCGCCTGTCCGGTGGACATCATTCTTCACCCGCGCAAATCTGTCAAAGAGATGGAATTCGCTGAGCTGGAGCGTGAGGTAGGACGCATCTTCACCGCGGTTCAGGCGGCGGTTCAGGCGGCAGACCGGAAGCAGCAGGACGCTCCGGCTGCTGTAGCCGAACGGAACACCCGCTCTGCGCAGCTCGCGAAGTAGCCATGAGTGCTCGTATGCCACACGACGAAGTCCCGGACAAGGCACCAGCGGATGCGACGGACGAGGCACCGGATCGGGAGTCGGCTGCCCTGAGCGCCGCCCTGCTTGTTTACAAGAGCGTCCTGTCGCCTGTGCTGCACACGGTCACGCGCTTCTTCAGCCCTGTGCCTGTTGGTTGCCGCTTTCTTCCTACCTGCTCCGAATATGCCTACGTCGCTTTGCGTCGCCACGGACTTCTGAGGGGAGGACGTCTTGCGGTGTGGAGGCTGCTGCGTTGCCACCCCTTCACCGCCGGCGGCTTCGATCCTGTGCCTCCGCCCCGGCCAAAGTGAGGCGGGTCGCCCCGGCCCATCACCCCGTAGCAGCCAGCGAGGGACGAGCGATTCACCCGCCCCGGAGCCGCGATTCACCCGCAACCAGCCTCCGGCATTTACCATAGGTGCATAGATTGGCAGCGCGCGGGGCAGGTGTACCGGTGGCCGCAGCGCGGTGCTATGCCCGCACAACAGGAAGCAGGAAGTTCTCTTGGCTGAATACTCGAATCCGAACCAGCAGGGCGGTCAGGACATGAAATCACTCATGATCATGGTCGTCGTCTTCATCCTTGTCTTCGCCGGGATGAAATACTTTATGCCGCAGAAGCCCGTGGAGCAGCGGCCGACCCCGGCCGCGACGCAATCGGGCGCGCCCGGCCAGCCTGCAGTCGCACAGCAGGGCGCCGCTGCATCAGGAGCCGCTGGAGCCGCCGCTTCTGCAGCGCCACAGGCCAACGTCATCCAGGCTCAGGACGAGACCGAGACCACGGTCGAGAACGAGCTCTACCGCATCCGCTTCACCAATCGCGGAGCCCAGGTGGTTTCGTGGGTGCTGAAGAAGTACAAGGACAGCAGCGGCTTGCCGCTCGACCTGGTGCAGCAGCAGGCAGCCAAGCAGTTCGGCTATCCGCTCTCGCTCTACACCTATGATGCTGCCTTCACCGCCAAGCTGAACCAGGCGCTTTATGTGCCGTCTGCCAAGGGGTCGCTTGCCAGTCCGGCGACGCTCAGCTTCCAGTACTCGGACGGCGCGACCACCGTTCACAAGACGTTCAGCTTTGATTCAAGCTACGTTCTCCATGCGGAGGTGTCGGTCACGCAGAACGGCGCGCCCGTCCGCTCATTCCTCAGTTGGCCTGCCGGCATCGGGGACCAGGAGAGCACGCAGCCCTCTGGCCGCGGCCAGAACAACTCCGCCTCTGATGTCGTGGACATCATGCAGGCGGGCAAGGTGGATCATGTCGCCGTTAAGAAAGTCGTTGGCGGAGCGACCCTGCAAGGCCCCTTTCAATGGGCCGGCGTCAGCGACCTCTACTTCGCGGCGGTCTTCCTTCCAGACTCGCCCGATACAGCTTCGCTGGTCAGCTTCCACAACACCATCGACGTTCCGAAGGATCCGACCAAGAAGGATCCGAACAACACCCAGGCGATCCCAGAGATCGGCGCGGCCATGGGAGATCTCAGCGGCATCACCAGGGCGCGCGTTTACGTCGGCCCCAAGGGTATCGAAATCCTCAAGGCGGTGCATGCCAGCGGGCCAAACGCTCCTTCGCTTGAGCCGCTGATCGACTTCGGCTTCTTCGGCCCCATCGCCAAGGGCCTCTTCTACGCCCTGCACTTCCTCTACGAGCACGTCACCACGCCGAACTGGGGATGGGCCATCGTCCTTCTCACCGTGCTCATCAACATTCTCCTGCTGCCCTTGCGGGTGAGCACGATGAAGTCGTCCCTGAAGATGCAGCGCATCCAGCCGCAGATCGCGGCCATCAAGGAGCGCTACAAGAAGTACAAGATCAACGACCCGCAGTACGCTGAGATGAACGCCGAGGTGATGGCGCTGCAGAAGCGCGAGGGCGTCAATATGTTCGGCGGCTGCCTGCCGATGCTGATCCAGTTCCCACTGCTGTTCGCCTTCTACCGCATGCTGCCCAATGTGGTGGAGCTGCGGCACGCGCACTGGCTCTGGCTGCCCGACCTCTCCTCGGCCGATCCGTACCACATCCTGCCCGTGTTCATGATCGTGACCCAGTTCCTGGTCCAGTTCTATACGCCGTCTCCTGGCGTGGACCCGGCGCAGCAGCGCATGATGGCCTTCACCATGCCCGCCTTCACCGGCTTCATCACGTGGAACTACGCCTCTGGCCTGGCGCTCTACTGGGCCATTGGAAACCTCATCACCATCGGGCAGCAGGCGGTGATGAACCGCACCAGCATGGGCCAGGAGATGCGCGACATCGCCGCCAAGCGCGCCCGCCGCAAGACCGGCGTCAGCGCGAAGTCCGGCGCCAAGACCATCGCCGCACGACGCTGAAGCGACGGCCTCCAAGGCTCGCGGGCTGGCGACGCCAGCCCGCGAGCACTCCCCTGACCATCAAGGAACGACCCGATGCCGTCAGCCTCAGCCCGCCTCCCCGACCACCTCCTCAATCCAATTCGGCGCGTCAGTGAGGGCCCTATCGGCTCCTATGCTTTTGAGTGTGCCGACTTCGCTCAAGCCGACCGAGCGCCTCCCACTTCCGCTCCCATCCCGGTTGAGCCTATGATGGAACAGTGATGGATGACCTCAACCTCGCGGCTCAGCAAGTAAATTCCTTCCTCAAGATCCTCACTGTCACCGGCGGCATGCGGCTCAAGTACCGCATTACGGCAGGCGCAGGCGCTGCCGACCCAGATGGCCTGGAGCGTCGGGACATCTATGTAGAGCTCGCCGGTCCTGATGCGGTGCTGCTCACGGATCGTGGCGGCGAAGCGCTGCGCGCCCTGGAGCACGTTGCTGCCCGCATCCTCGGCCTTGAACACGAAGACCAGGAGCGCATCTCCTTCGACGCGCTTGGCTTCAAGACCACGCGCGCCCGCGAAATGCTGCTCTCCGCCTCGACTGCTGCCGAGCACGTCCGCCTCAGCGGTCGACCGTACATCTTCCCCTCCATGACCTCCGGCGAGCGCCGCATGCTCCACATGGCCCTGCGGAACCACAGCGATCTGCGCACGGAGAGCAGTGGCGAAGGCCGCGACCGCCGCGTCGTCGCCTACCCAGCCGACTATGACGGCCCTCCCGTCGAGATTCGTCCCAGCGCCTCCCGCCCCAGCTACGGGCGCAGGGGCGATTCTGGGCGAGGCTTCAGCCGCGACCGCAACTCCAACCGCTACTAACACCGAAGCCATCGGCCGCACTCCAAATCATCGGGTATCTCATCGCGAGTGAAGGGCACCCGGAGGCTGTCAACCTTCTACAATCAAACGCGTGCGAACCAGCGACACCATGGACACCATCGTCGCCATCTCGACGCCGCCCGGCCGCGGCGGCATCGGCATTGTTCGCCTCTCGGGCCCGCAATCGCTGGACATCTCCTCTCCTTTGCTTCGTTTGCGCCACCCGCTGGCCCACGCCCAGGCGCGTTTCGCGGAGATATTGGACACCGCTGGCGCGGCCCCGCAGTCCGCGAGCGAGCCGCCCGGAGCTGCTCTGGATCAGGCGGTCGTCACCTTCTTCGCCGCGCCCAATTCCTACACAGGCGAAGACCTGATCGAGATCGCAGCCCACGGTTCCCCGGTGGTGCTGGATCACATCGTCCGCCAATGTATTGCGGGCGGAGCGCGCTTTGCCGAGCCGGGCGAATTCACGCAGCGCGCCTTCCTCGCCGGTCGCATCGACCTTACCCAGGCTGAGGCCGTACGTGACCTGATCGACGCGCAAACGCTCCATCAGGCCCGCGTCGCAGCACGTCAGATGGGCGGCGCTCTCGCCAACATAGCCCGCCCGATCAAGGAGGTGCTTGTTGCTTTGATTGCAACCCTGGAGGCAGGGATCGACTTCGCGGAGGACGATGTGGATGTTCTCCCCAACGCGCAGATTCTTGAGGACATAGCAGCGATCCGGGCACCTCTCGAAGACCTCGCCGCCAGCTTCAACTACGGTCGACTCGTCCATGACGGTCTTACCCTGGCAATCGCTGGGCGTCCAAACGCAGGCAAGTCATCGCTTTTCAACAGGTTAGTGGAGCGTGACCGGGCTATTGTCACCGCCGTCGCCGGGACCACGCGCGACACGGTCACCGAGCGGGTTTCTATCGGTGGAATCCCGGTGGAACTGGTGGATACCGCCGGTCTGCGGGCGGCCACCAGCGAAGCCGAGCCGCTCGCGGAGGCCGAAGCTATCGGCATTGGCAAATCGCGCGAAGCCATCGCCGAGGCCGACCTGGTTCTGCTGGTGCTCGACGCGACGCAACCGCTCAATCAGGAGGAGCAGGCTCTTATCTCCTCGCTCGCCGACCGTCCCTCGATCATCGTCCGCAACAAGGCAGATCTTGCTCCAGGCCAGGATGGGGCAGCTTTGAAGGGGCACGGCTTCAGTTGTGCCATCAGCGCCGCCGGAGAAGGGTCTTTAGCTCCTGAGGGAAGGAGCGACCTCAGAAGCGCGACCGTCCTGGAAACCTCTGCCCTCACCGGCCAGGGCATCCCGGAGCTGCGCAGCGAGATTCTGGCCCGGATGCAGCGCGGCAGCCAGCCGGGAGAGTCCGGCCTGCTCACCAACCTCCGCCAGCAGCAGGCCGTCCAGGACGCTCTGGAAGGCCTGGATCGCGCGGAACAGGCCGTTGCCCAACGCATCCCGCACGAGATGCTTCTGCTCGACATCTACTCCGCACTGCGCGCCCTGGATTCGCTCACAGGAGAGACCACCGCAGACGACATCCTCAACCTCATCTTCTCCACCTTCTG
>JAJZHR010000098.1 GCA_021810815.1 Acidobacteriota bacterium
ATTCTGAGGGCAAGGTCGTCCAGAGCGCAGAGAAGGATCTCGTGGTTCTGCGGCAGGTGCCCTCGGTCACTCTAGTGATCTGTATCTTGGCCAAACAAGAGGGCCCTGCTGTGCACCGCAGGGCCCTCTTGTTTGGCGCGCTTCTTGTTGGAAAACGTCCAGGCAACAACTCGCAGCTACTTCGGCCCCATCGTCAACCGGCTCGGCAGCAGAGTGTTCTCAACATATTTGCCCGCCGCCGCGCTGATGTGTGCTCGTTTCACCGCCCCTACCTTCAGGTTTGTCGGGAAGAGCGGATCGGTCGCAGCTACGGTGGAGAGGCTGACGTCGGCAATGGTCGAATTGTTGGCCGCGTTCATCGTGTCGATGAATTTGTTCGCCAAAAGAGCATAGCCGGTGTTGGTGGGGTGGATGCCATCGAGCGAGAAAATGCCATTGAGGAAGCTGAAGCTGGCTGGATAGCCATTCACCATGAGGCCGTTGGCGGCGACCTGCGCGAAGAGGGCGTTGATGTCCACCAGCGTCGCTCCGGCAGCGGTGGCCTGCGCCGCGATCACCTGGTTGTAGGCCTGCACCTGCGCCTGCACGGTCGCGATCTCCGCTGCGGAGAGAACTCCTGCGTCGTCGATGGGGCCCTTCTGCTTGCCGCTGAGGATCAACGGAATCTCGCCCAGGCCGGTGGGGTTCACCTTGTCTCCTGGAACGATCCCGAGCGCCGCACTCAGGGTTGCGACGGGCATTCCGGTGACAGCGGAATACTCGCCCAGAATCAGAGCAGCAGGGGTCAGGTACGGCACCAGCGTCACGTCGGGAACGTTCGCGATCACCAGGTGCGCCTTGGTCTTGTTGGTCAGGTAGGCAAGCAGTTGCTTGTACTGCGTGGTGAAGTCGGCCACGCTGGTCATACTGGCTGGCATGCCGGTCTCGTCTGCCACCAGAGCGTCATTATTGCCAATCCAGAGGAAGATCGTGGTTGGGTTCGCCTGCGCCGCGTAGGTGGCCTGGCTGGAGGCGAGGCCGGTGGCAAGACCGGGATAGCCTAGCACAAGCTGATTCATAATCTCCTGACCAGTGGTCGGAATCACCAGCGGCACTGTGTTCAGCACATCATTCACCTCAGCTCCGGGGACAGCGAGGTCGGTCGGCTGAATGCTCGGATTGTCACGGCCTTTTGTGATGCCAGAGGTCGGCGCGATCACCGGCGGAGGCCCAAAGCTCTCCAGGATCAGCACGGATGGAGCACCCGGGGGCGCAATGAGCGGCTGCGTGATGTTGAAGCTGGCCTGGGCCGCGATCAGCGGAGCCCAGCCATGCACCTGCGCCACATCCAGCAGAGATCCGCTTTGGAAACCGGCGGTCAAAGAATCTCCCAGGAAGACCGTAGTGGTGTAGTTGCCTTGGTTCTTGGCTCCCGAGTTGGTCACGGTCTGCGGGGTCGGCGTGGAGTTGCTGCTACAGCCAGAGGCGAGCAGAAGAGCTGCGCACCCAAGAAGGGCTGTCAGATGCTGCATACGGCGAAAGAATGAGTATTCATTCATTATTTGTCGACTCTCCAAAGCGTGTTTGCAACCGCCCCCGGCCTGCCTGCGCATCGCATCCCGGTAACGGAACGAATGCTGCTCGCAGCGCAGGAAGCGACTCCTAAGAAAGCATGGCCCTGCGTCGCGGCCTGCGACTGGAATTCCCTTCCCAAACGCACACCCTTGTATCACACCACATACTGAAGTGGAAAGTGAATCTCCTCGCCCACAACCAACACCTCGTCCTTCACCGCAAACGCTCCCCCATCGCCCCGCCCATTTACCATAGGCATTCGCGGCAACAATGGCGACCAAGGGAAACCCCGGAGAATATGGTTCCAAACGGAATAAATCGGCGACCGGTCTGGGCCGAAGTCTCAAGCGGACACCTCTGCGCCAACTTCCGGCTACTCCGCGCCTCGATGGAATCCCAGACAAGGGGGTTCCAGGCGGGGGAATCCCAGATGGGCAGCACGGCGGAGGTGCTCGCCGTCGTGAAGGCTGATGCGTATGGCCATGGAGCCGCCGTCTGCGCCCCACTACTGGCGACCGCAGGCGCGCGCTGGCTTGGCGTCACCAGCGTCGAAGAGGGCGTGCGAGTGCGGGAGGCGTGCGCCGAGACCGCCGCTGACGCATCTCCCAGCATTCTGGTGATGTGCGGCCTATGGGACGGCGAAGCCGCTGACCTGGTGGAGCATTCGCTCACTCCAGTGGTGTGGGAGGCTTTCCATCTCGATCTGCTCGAGGCTGAGGCTGGCCGCAGAGGGCTGAAGCGCGGCTCGCTGCCTGTCCATGTCGAGATCGACACTGGAATGGCCCGCCAGGGGGTCGCCGCTGACCATCGGCTCGCCTCTCTGCTGAAGCGATTCACCCCGGATTCCGCCTTGCGGCTGGAGGGCGTACTGACTCACTTCGCATCGGCGGAGGTGGTGGACTCGCGCCAGAACAGCGCGCAGATGACCATCCTGGAACGCGCTCTGACCATCGTGGCAGAGCATGGCTTGCAACCGCTCTGGATCCACGCTGGCAGCTCCTCTACCATGGACGCTGGCATCGAGCTGCCGCATATCGCAAAGCTTGCGCTCGCGATGGGAGCGCGACCCATGGCGCGGCCCGGCCTTGCTCTCTACGGCTACAGCTTGCCTTTGGAGAGCTATGGCGAAAGAACGTCCCCTCATCGGCCAAAGCTGCGAAATGATCTACAGCCGGTGCTGACCTGGAAGACCCGGATTGTCTCCCTGCGCGAGATTGGTGCTGGCAGCACCATCGGCTATGGAGGAACGTTCGCTGCCCGGCAGCCGATGCGGCTGGCGCTGCTTCCTGTAGGCTATGCGGATGGCCTGCGGAGGGAGCTTTCCTGCTCTGACAGAAAACCCGGCGGATGGGTGCTGATTGGCGGCCGCCGGGCCCCGATTGTCGGCCGCGTCTCCATGGATCTGACCATCGTGGACGTGTCCGCCATCGCAGATGCCGCGCTTGGCGACGAAGCTGTCTTGATCGGGCAGCAGGAGGGCGAGAGCGTCACTGCGGACGACCATGCGCGCCTTGCTGCAACCATCCCCTATGAGATTCTGTGCGGCATCAGCGACCGTGTGCCACGCGTGATTGTCTGACGATGTCCTGATCGCTAATTGGCCGTGATGGCAACGACGGCGACCAGGGCCGCTCCCATGCCGAGCGCCTGCCTGCGCGTGGGCCGCTCGTGGAGCATCCAGGCCGCCAGGAGCATGGTGGAGGCTGGATAGAGCGACCCCAGAACCGCTGCCACGTCCAGCCGTCCGACGCGCGTTGCGACGATGTAGAGCAGATTCCCGCTGGTGTCGAGTGTAGATGCGATCAGAGCCCACTGCAGGCCACGTCCGGTGAAGCCAGGGCGAGCAGGGCCACGCCGGAATCCAACCCACAGCATGGCCAGCAGAGTCGTTCCCAGGCTTCCAACGCGAGAGGAAATGAGTGCCCACACCACTCCCCCGTTTCCAGCGTACTTGATTGCGACCAGGAAGACGCCAAAGCCAGCGCCAGCGACCAAAGCCAGGGCCATCGCCCTGCGGTCTCCCTTGGCGCCCTCAGCGCCGGAACTGCCAGCGATCAACCAGATTGCGACGGCAGCGAGCAGAAAGCCCCCCATGCGCAGCCATCCGGGAAAGCCCTCTGTGCGCAGCGCGACCACCACAGGCAGCGCTGCGGCCAGCAGGCCGCTGAGCGCTGCCGAGGAGCCCATGTGACCCAGCGACAGGGCCGTGTAGAAGCTCATCAAGGCTACACCGCCAGCGACGCCGGCGGTCACGCCCCAGAGGAACTGGGTTTGATCAGGAAAGCTGGTACGGGTAGCCAATGCCAGCAGGACCAAGACGATGGAGCTGGCACCGTGTGATACCAGCACCACCCGCAAAGAGTCCATGCGGCGCGCTCCCATGCCTCCGCAGAAGTCTCCTCCACCCCACAGAAGTGCTGAGAGCAGGCCGATCAGGCCAGAGAAACCCGCGTCGGCCCCCAAGCTCTACTGCGCATCCTGCGCCGAGGGGTAGTAGCCGTCCTTGGCGAGCACGGTGAGACCCGGGCGCGTCACCTGAACCTCGATCTTGCGGAACTTGCCATCCAGCATCGGCTCATGGCTATTGTAGCCGAGCGTGTACTGATTGCGCACTTCCTCGGTGATCTTGGCGAAACTCTCTTCAATCCCGTTGCGATGGTATTCAGAGGCAAATTGTCCACCGGTGGCTGCCGCGTACTTGGGCAGAATGTTCTCCTGGAGGAAGAAAGGCAGATGGAAACGGTCGAGGAAGCCAATGCCCCAGGTTGCCGAGTCGCCCACCAGGGTGCCATAGACTGCGATCTTGTGGGTCTGCAGATAGCGGACGACCTCTTTGTAGCTCGCCTTGCTGCCAGCTTCTTTGCCGTCGCCGATGACGTACACGATGCGACGCCGTCCCTTCGGCTGGCCGGCGGTCAACTCCGCGGCTTCGAGGATGGCATCGTTCAACGCATGCACTTCCTTGGGGATGGTGAGGTGTCCTCCAGCGGTGGCGGGATGCATGGTCTGGTTGCGGTCGAAGTCCTGGTTGTTGACGATGATGCCGGGTGTGGCCATGGGGCCGTCGTTGACCGGCACACCCATCTCGCGGCCCTGGGTCTTCAGAGCTGCAATGGTGGCGGGAACGCGAGCTCCCTCTGCAGCGGTAAATGCGGTCCGCAGCACAGGTCCGTTGTTGTAGGTAAAGATGGCGACCGAGTCGTACGGCGCGAAGGCTCCTTGCAAGGCGGCCAGCGAATCATTGATGCGACTCATCGTGTCCTGCTTCACACTTTGATCGATGACAAAAGCGACCGAAAGAGGGAAAGGATCGACGGTGAAAAACCGCAGCTGTTGCCGGACATTATTCTCGTAGACTTTGAAATCGCGGTAAGTGAGCCCGGCGACAAGCTGGCCGTGCTTGTCCTCTACCGTCACCGGCACCTCGACGAAGTTGACGCCCGTGCGCATGGTGAAGGCTGGGCCCTGACCGGCTGCGGGAACCTCAGGAGGAGCCTGATCGTAAGATGGACGAGCTATGGATGATCCGGTACTGCCGGACGCGGCCTGGCCTGCGGGCTGAGTTCCAGCCTGCACCGGGGTTGCCGGGGAGGTGGAGGACACGCTGGTGCTGTCTCCGTTCGAGTCCGCCGATGTGCCCTGGCCTGGAGCGACGGAGCTGATGAGCCCCTTCAGTCCTTGCGGAGCAGGCGAACTGGGCAGCCCTTGCGGAGCAGGCGAACTGGGCAGCCCCTGCTGCGCCGCGGGCGCATCTGAAACACTCTGCTGGCCGACCATCAACATCGCCAGCACGACTGGAAGAACACCTAGCATCACCCAAAAGCCCCCAAAATTTCCTGAATGTAAAGACTATCAGACCCGCCCAAGCGTCACAGACAACCAGGCAAAGTCCTATTATCCAGATTTTAGGATGCCTGCGTGGGCCGACAGGGTGCCCTCTGGCCAACTGGTGCCCAACCCGCTCAACAACAATCTCTTGCGCCGCCCACTAGCTGCCAGGTAGGACGGTAGCCGCCGGCGCTCAACATGGCAGCGCCGGGTGCAGTCCGACGGTCAGGAAGGTTTGCGCTTGCCGTACGCGCCAACGAAAGACCATACTTGTTCGTCTACTTACTATGCGACTGAGCCGCGCCCTCCTCCTTCTTGCCCTTCTCGTGCCCGCAGTTGCGACACCTCCTCTGCTGCGCGCGCAGGACGCGCCGTCCGCAGACGCTCCTCCCGTCAGCGATGCTCCAGACACGCAGGACACCAATGGGCAGAACGCGATCACCACGCTAAAGGTGAGTTCCAACCTGGTCAGCCTCTTCTTCACCGTGCGCGACAAGCACAACGGCCTGGTGCCGACGTTGACCAAAAACGACTGCAACATCTACGAAGACCGCGTCCAGCAGACGATCAAGGACTTCTCCACCGTCTCTGACCTGCCGCTCACCATCGGCATTCTGCTGGACACCAGCGGTAGCCAGATGAACGTGCTGCCGATGGAGCAGCAAACCGGCGCGGAGTTCCTGAAGCAGATGCTGAAGCCCAAGGATGAGGCGTTTCTCATCTCCTTCGATGTGAACGTGAACCTGCTGGCGGACTACACCAGCAGCGCTGCTCAACTGACGCGTGCCATGGACAAGGCCACCATCAACACCGGCGGAGGCTCCGGCGGCGTCCCCGGCATCGGTCAGGGGCCTATTCCGCAGAGCGGCGCTCCCAAGGGAACGCTGCTCTACGATGCGGTGTACCTCGCGGCTCATGACAAGCTGCGGCAGGAGACGGGCCGCAAGGTCCTCATCCTGCTGACCGACGGCCAGGACGAGGGGAGCGAGGAGAAGCTTTCACAGGCTGTCGAGGACGCGCAGAAGGCCAACGCCATCATCTATGTGCTGCTAATTGCCGACCGCGGCTTCTACTCCAACGGCGGCATCAACCTCGGCGGCTTCACCGGCGACTCCGCCATGCACAAGCTCGCGGGAGACACCGGCGGACGCGTCATCGACGTGGGCAACAACGGCAAAAAGATGGAGGCCGCATTCGCCCAGATCGAGGAGGAGCTGCGCACCCAGTACCTCGCCAGCTACACGCCCCTGAACACGAAGCTCGACGGCGGCTACCGCACCATCCAGATCCAGTGCAAAGGCGACGGCCTGAAGGTGCAGGCGCGCAAGGGCTACTACGCCATGCCCAGCGACGACACGAACTAGCGGACGCCCCAAGAAGCTTCTGAGCCCACCCGCAAGCTGCCTCGTTGATAGACCTGCCATGTGCCCCATCGCATACGACTGTCTCCAGAGTGGGTGCCCCATCCTCGATGCGGTCGTATGCGGCACGGTGGGTATTCGCGTTTTTAGCGGTTCTTGAAGTAGATTGCCACTCCGACAATCGCTGCGCCAATGGCCCAGACAATTGCTCTACTCCATGACAATCCAAACTCGGACGCGGTATTGGGCGCCGGGTGCGAGGCGTTCGCCTCATATTCGAAGCGGAGAATATAACCAGGCGAACTGGATTGCATGAAGTAGCTGTCATCAGATCTGCCAAGTGAGAAGGCCGTCTGGCACGACGTCACAGTTGCCTGCGTCACCACCCAGTTATTGGTCGGCAGAGGATCGAAGCTGACCGTTCCTTGCGAGGACATGCGCCCGGGTGTATCAAGGGTCATCCGCATTGTCTTGCCTTCACTGAGATCTCTCGGCTGTTTCATATAATAGGAGCAGGGTTCGCGATGGCTTACACGGAACAATTCGATGTGCTGGTGGTGGGAGCGGGTCATGCTGGGTGCGAGGCGGCGATGGCGGCGGCTCGCATGGGGCTGCGCACGGCTATTTTCACCCTGAACCTTGATCTGATCGCGCAGATGAGCTGCAATCCTGCTGTTGGCGGCATTGCCAAGGGCCACCTGGTGCGCGAGGTGGATGCGTTGGGCGGCGTGATGGGAGAGGTGGCGGACGCGGTCGGCATCCAGTTCCGCCTGTTGAATACGTCGCGCGGTCCGGCCGTGTGGTCTCCACGAGCGCAGTGCGACAAAGCGCTCTACCGCGTGAAGATGCGCGAGGTGCTGGAGTCGCAGCCGAATCTGTTCATCAAGCAGGCAGAGGTGGTGGATGTGGTTCTGGAGGAGCAAAGGCCAACCGCAGATGGCGTGGAGGAACGCGGATCAGGCGCGAAAGGGAATGGACAGACGGAGCAGAGGCGCGTTAAGGGGCTGAAGCTGCGCGATGGGCGGACGATCTTCGCGAGGGCGGTCGTCATCACGACGGGAACGTTCCTGAACGGACTGATCCACTGCGGAGAGCAGCAATACACGGCGGGGCGCAGCGGCG
>JAJZHR010000099.1 GCA_021810815.1 Acidobacteriota bacterium
GATCTAAGCCAGCGCCGGATGTGTTGATCTTCACGAATGGGGATCAACTGAGCGGCCAGTTGGAGCGCGTGACGGGCAGCAGCATCGTGTTCAAGAGCGACATGGCGGGCGAGATCACGGTGGACGCGGGCGAGGTGAAGGAGATGCGCTCCTCCGGCAGCTTCGCTCTGCTGCGGAAGAATGTGAGGCTGAAGCGATCCACCGTCGCCTCGGTCGAGACAGGCACCGTGTCCCTGAACGACAGCAATATCACGCTGGCCAACCCTGCGGGAGAGGCCCAGACCGTGCCGCTGCGGGATGTCAGCTATCTCATCGACCAGGCGACCTACGACAAGGACATCGCAAAGCGGCCAGGGCTGCTGAACGGATGGGGCGGATCGATGACGGCAGGCGCCACCCTGGTGCGCTCCACACAGAACAACCAGACCTTCAATGGAGCGATCGCCCTGCTGCGCGCCATTCCCACGGTTCCCTGGCTGCCGAAGGTGAACCGCACCTCCTTCGACGCCAACGAGGACTATGGAAAGGTGACGCAGTTCGGTACGCCGAGCGTGAAGACGAGCATCTTCCACGCGGACGCGGAGCGTGACGAATACTTCTCTCCGCGCGCATACGCGCTGGCGCAGACGGCCTTCGACCACAACTTCGCCCTGGGCCTCGACCTGGCGCAGACCTATGGCATCGGTGTCGGTGTCACGGTGATCCAGAATCCAGTGGAGGAGCTGGATCTGAAGGTGGACACGCACTACCTGAAGCAGCAGTTCCAGACCTCCATCAGCAACCAGAATCTGATCGGCTCCATGTTCTCCGAGGCCTATCGGCGAAATCTGCCGCGGAAGATGGTCTTCAACGAGCAGATTTCGCTGATTCCAGCATGGAACAACCTGGCCGCCTATGCGGCGAACGGAAGCGCAGGCCTGATACTGCCGGTGTACAAGCGCCTCAGCATGTCCGTGAGCACGATCGACAACTTCCTGAACGAGCCAGGCGTCGGCTTCAAGAAGAACAGCTTCCAGTTCATCACCGGAGTGACGTACACGCTGCGGTAGAACTCGCCACAGGCAGCAGAGCCCGCCACAGCTATTGGAGCGGCTGCTTCAGGATCGCGGTGACGGGGTCCGGGAGCGGCTGATCCGCGTTCTTCAGCAGCAGAGCTACGTCCCACATCTGCGTGGTGCTGAGAACGTGTTCGTAGGAGGGCATGCCGGTGAGGCGGATTCCATTGGCCACCTTCCAGTAGGTCTTACCGACCTCGTCATCGCTCACACCGACGTGGTCGCGGTGCCTCTTCCAGAGTTGCGGAGCGGAGGTGTACATATGTCATCCGAAATCGGAGTTCACGCCGAGGCTGCCGTGGCAGGCGGAGCACTGCGCATGATAGACGCGCGCTCCCGTCTCGAAGACTTCTTCGCTGGTGCCGAAGGGAGCAGCCTTTGGCATCTCGCGGTCGATGCGAGCGTTCAGAGCGATATGGACGATCTGCTTCTCATGGGGAAAGGCCGGATCAGAGACGGCGACTGGCGGATGGCCGAAGCGGAGATAGATGAATCCGCCCACGGGGATCAGGATCAACGCAAGAATGAAGCCAAGCAGAATTTTGCCCACAGGTTATCGTCTCCAGAGTGTATTCCTGCTGCTACTACGCTGTTTCGACGCCGGACACACGCTCTCCGTTATCCGCTGGATAGCAGCGATGGAAAGGTTTGCGCGCATCGCATTCGGCACATTGCCGCGCTCGATGTTCTAATAATAGCTGCGGCCAGCTCGGCTCAGTGCCGTGCCCAGCAACAATATCAGACTGCAAGTCCGCCAGGGGTGTTTTACAGATGGTTCGTTTGAACTTCGCACGCTTCCGCTCCACCAGACAGCATATGCGCAACCTCACCGCACTGGCCACGGCCTGCGCCGCTCTTCTGCTGCTTCTCGCGCCCCCGCACAACCTGCGCGCGCAGTCGAAGAAGCGCCGGGAGACCTCAATCAACCGCCAACGCCGCAACGAGCAGACCGTCAAGGATGCGTACAGCCATCGGTGGGAGATCGGCCTCAGCGGCACCTACATGCGCACGGATACCGGCCACAACCAGCGCAAGACCAACCTCGACGGCTACGCCGTGACGGACACCTACTACTTCAATCCGAAGTGGAGCGTGGTGGCGGACACGCGCGGAAATTTCGGCGGGGCCAGGGTCTTCAACAATCCCTACAACGTCTATGACCCTCTGATCAGCGAGTTCACCTTCATGGCAGGACCGCAGGTGCGCCTGTACCGCAAGGCGAGGTGGGCGTTCAGCCCGCACATCCTTGTCGGCGCTGTGAGGGGCAACTTCAGCGGCGGCACCAAGGGTCTGCCTTCCACGCTGCTGGGCATCTACCCAGACGGCTGGCGCGCTGCGGCGAGCCCGGGCGTGAACGTGGACTTCAACCTCTTCCCCAACATGGCTGTTCGAGCGACGCCGAACATCGTCTTCACCACCTTCGACGGGAGCCTGCAGACCAATCTGGGCGTGAACCTGGGCCTGGTATACCGCTTCGGGCGGCAGAAGTAGCGCTGGGCAACCCTGCTTCGCAAGAATCCCTGAACCCCCTTGAGCGGCCCTGGCCACTGAAGCGGATTCAGGGATTTTTTGCGTTCAGATGAAAGAGGATCTGGTCGGGATCAGAGGGATGCGGCGGCGCTACGCAGGGTATTGCGGCTCGGTCATGCGGACGGGGTCGAGGATTTCTGCGACCTGCTCCGGCGTGAGCAGCTTCTTCTCCAGCGCAATCGCAACGATGCTGCGGCCGGTGGCTACGGACTCCTTCACAATCTCCGCCGCCCTGGCATAGCCGATGTAGGGGTTGAGCGCGGTGGCCAGCGAGACGGTGCTCTGCGCGTAGAGTTCGCAGCGGGCCTGGTTGGCCGTGATGCCGGCGACGCAGCGCTGGTCGAACTGGGCCAGCATGTTGCGCAGAATGGTGATGGACTGCAGCACGTTGTACGCCATGGCCGGCATCATCACGTTCAACTCAAGCTGGCCCGCCTGCACGGCGAAGGCGACTGCCGTGTCGTTGCCGATGACCTGGAAGCCGACCATGGCAGCCAGCTCCGCCAGGACGGGGTTGATCTTGCCCGGCATGATGGAGGAGCCGGGCTGCAGGCCTGGCAGTTGGATTTCCGCGAAGCCTGTGTTCGGGCCGGAGGAGAGCAGCCGGAGGTCGTTGCTGATGCGGATAACTTCGAGCGCGAGGCCGCGCAGAGCGGAGCTCACCTCTGCCATGCAGGCGTTGGATTGCATGGCCCAGCGCATGTCCTCCGCCGGGGTCAACTGCTGCCCGGAGATGCGGGCGAGATTCGCCACAGCCTTCGCACGGTAGTCGGGATGGGTGTTGATGCCGGTGCCAACGGCGGAGCCGCCGAGGCCGAGTTCGCGAAGCGTGCCTGCGGCGCGGGCGATGCTGAGGGAGGATTTGCGGACCGCGACGGCGTAGGCGCTGAACTCCTGGCCGAGGCGCATGGGAACAGCGTCCTGCATGTGGGTGCGGCCGGACTTCAGGATGTGGTGGAACTCCGCTCCCTTCGCATCGAAGCTGGCAGCGAGCCCGCCGAGCACCGGATAGAGAGTTTCGAGGGCCAGCAAGGCGGCCAGGCGCATCGCCGTGGGAAAAACATCGTTGGTCGACTGGCCGTAATTCACATGATCGTTGGGATGGACCCGCTGGTAGCTGCCGAGCGGCGCTCCCAGCAGCTCGTTGGCCCGGTTGGCGATGACCTCATTGGCGTTCATGTGGAAGCTGACGCCTGCGCCCGCCTGGAAGACGTCCACGACGAATTCGGAGTCCCACTTCCCTTCCATCACCTCTTGCGCAGCTTGAATAATGGCGTCGGCGCGCTCGGGGCTGACCGCGCCGAGATCCCGGTTCGCCTCCGCTGCGGCGCGCTTCACCATGGCGATGGCGCGGATCAGGGCAGGGTTGGAGCGGATGCCGCTGATGGGGAAATTCCGGATGGCACGGGCGGTCTGCGCTCCGTAGTAGGCGGCTTCGGGAACCTGGATCTCGCCGAGGGAGTCTTTTTCTTTTCTGGTGGGAGGCATGGAAATCTTCCTTTGAGGCGCTGCCTGACTCGGACTCATTCTCTCAGGTGAGATGCCGATGGCTGGGCTCAGGTCGCGGAAGGGAGATCAGGGCGCGCCCGGATGGGGGCTGCCCATGCTGTTCAAGGGTGCGACTCCACCCGGATCGCGCGGTAGATTGCGCGGCGGATTATGCGGTGGATTGGCGGCTGGCTCAGGCGGTGACGAGAGAGCCGATTTTTTCGCCGAGGATGACGCGGCGGATGTTGCCGGGCTCGCGCAGGCTGAAAATAATCATCGGCAGGGCGTTGTCCTTGCAGAGCGAGACGGCGGTGGTGTCCATCACCCGCAGGCCCAGCTTCAGGATGTCCATGTAGGAGATCTCTTCGAACTTGATGGCGTCGGGATCCTTCTTCGGGTCGGCGTTGTAGATGCCGTCCACGGAGGTGGCCTTCAGCAGAACGTCGGCCTTGATCTCCATCGCGCGCAGGGCCGCGGCGGTGTCTGTGGAGAAGTACGGGTTGCCGGTGCCAGCGGCGAAGATGAGAACGCGGCCCTTCTCAAGGTGGCGCACGGCGCGGCGGCGGATGTAGGGCTCTGCGACCTGATGCATGGCGATGGCGGACATCACACGGCAGAAGATTCCCTGCTTCTCGATGGCGTCCTGCAAAGCGATGGCATTGATGACGGTGGCGAGCATGCCCATGTGGTCCGCGGCGACGCGATCCATGTCGGCCGCCTGGCTGGCGACGCCGCGAAAGAAATTGCCGCCGCCGACGACGATGGAAAGCTCGACGCCAAGCGCGTGGATCGCTGCGATTTCAGCGGCGATATCGCGGAGGAACTCCACGTCTACGCCGAAGCCGCTGCCCGCTGCCAGAGCCTCACCTGAAAGCTTGAGAAGAACTCGTTTATACATGCCTTTTCGAGTATCGCACAGGGGTCGGGCAGGAGGACCTGCAGGCTTGGGCCAGGAAAGCGGTTTGCGCCAACGGAACCGCCGTACTTCTGAAGAATGCCTCTGCTGATCCACAGCCCCAGACCCGTTCCTCCTGGTGGACCTGGCGGTGTTCAGGTCCGGGACTTGTTCAGAGGTTGCTCAGAGAATCAGCGGCCCGCGGAAGTGTTTTTGAACTGGATGAGCAGCATCTTGGTCGCTTCCTGCGCGAGGATTCCATGAGGAAGCATCGGGGGCATGTAGATGAACGATCCCGGTTGGGCCACGACCCGGTCCTCCCCCAGCTGCACCTCGGCCTGGCCCTCAAGAAAATACAGCACAGCGGGGGTGGGCGCGGAATGGCCCGACAGCTCCTGCCCCGCGCAGAAGCCGAAGGCGGTGATGTTCACGTTCTCGTCCTTATGGAGAACCCGGCTCAGGATGCCACGGTCCGGAATGGAGAACTGCTCCTGGAGACTTGCGAAGAATGCGTAGTTCATAGGTCCTTCTTTCTGTTTTGCTTCATTGCGAAAACTGCTGGCATTGCAGTGGATTGCGGCCGGGGAATCCCGGGTCTCAACATAGAGACCCGGGCACCGGATTGTTCGGCACGGATGGATCAGTCTCCGGCCGTCGTGAGTTCACGATCTTCGGCAGCGGTTGCCGAGGATCCCTCGCCGAGGGAATGGCCGGTCATCAGTCCGAGGACAAACCATGCGAAGAAGGCTGCTCCGGCGGCAAACATGATGTCGCCGGGAACCCTCATCCAGCGCAGGGAGTTCATCGCCCCTGATTGCATGAATTCGGCCGAGCGCGCATACCAGGTGCCGTGCTCGATGGAGGCCCATGCCTGCAGCAGGCCGACGGGCAGCATGCTGAGGATGACCATGAAGACCAGGCCGAAGTTGAGGAGCCAGAAGGAGGCTTTCAACGAGCCCTCTTTCCATTGGCGTCCCGGGCTGAGGGCGCGCAGGCAGAACAGCGTGAGCCCCAGACCGAGCATGCCGTAGACACCGAAGAGCGCCGTGTGGCCGTGGACAGGAGTGGTGTTCAGGCCCTGCATATAGTAGAGCGCGATGGGAGGGTTGATGAGGAAGCCAAAGACTCCAGCGCCCACCAGGTTCCAGAAAGCGACAGCGACGAAGAAATAGATGGGCCACTTGTAGCTCGCGATCCAGGGAGCCTTCTCCATGGGACGCGCCAGGCGGAGGTTCTCCCATGCCTCGTAGCCGACCAGCGTGAGAGGCACCACTTCCAGTGCGCTGAAGACTGCCCCAAGAGCGATGACGGCCGCTGAGGAGCCGGCAAAGTACAGGTGATGGAATGTGCCGATGATTCCACCGCCCAGAAAGACCGTGGTGGAGAACAGGACGGCCCTGGTGGCATTGCGAATCTCAAGCAGCTTGAGGCGCGTGAAGAGAAATGCGATGACCACGGTGGCGAATACTTCGAAGAAGCCCTCGACCCAGAGGTGAACAACCCACCAGCGCCAGTATTCGGCCGTGACGAGATGGCTGCGCTGACCATACATGAGACCAGCGGAGTAGAAGAGAGGAATTGCGATGCTGGAGATGAGGAAGAGGACCAGCAAAGATCGGTCTTCACTCTTGCGCACCAGCGCCGGCTTCAGCGAGCGGACCATCAGCACCAGCCAGAGGATCAGCCCGACCAGAAGCAGTATCTGCCAGAAGCGGCCGAGATCGACATACTCGTATCCCTGGCTGCCGAACCAGAACCAGAGGTTGCCGAGCCGCTGCTGGATGCCGAACCACTCCCCTGCGAGCGACCCGCCAACTACCAGGATCAGCGCCCCGAACAGGACATTCACACCGAGTCGCTGGAATCTTGGTTCATGTCCGCTGACCGCAGGTCCGACAAAGAGGCCAGTGGCCAGCCATGAGGTTGCGATCCAGAAGATGGCGAGTTGCAGGTGCCAGGTGCGCGTGACGGCATACGGCAGATATTTATCCAGCGGAAAGCCATAGAAGCCCTGGCCCTCAACTCCGTAGTGCGCCGTCAGCACACCCATCAGGATTTGCACTCCCCATAGAAGGATGACGACCACGAAATACTTGAACGTGGCGCGCTGGGAAGGCGTGGGCTGCAATGCGAGGAACGGATCCTGCCGGGGATAAGGGCCATGGACAAGCGCCTTCTCCTGCGAGGAATACCACCAGACCAGCCCACCGATGCCAGCAAGGAGAAGGACGAAGCTGATCATGCTCCAGAAGAGAGCCCCGGGTGTGGGAACATTGGCGACCAGCGACTCATGCGGCCAGTTGTTGGTGTAGGTGACCGTGGAACCGGGACGCTGTGTGCTGGCGGCCCACGATGTCCACCAGAAGAAAGCCGCCAACTGATGCTGCTTTTCCGGGTTGGTCAGAGCTCCCTGGGGAATGGCGTAATCCTTGCGGCCATTGGCGAAGACACCGGTGTAGTAAGCGGCGAGTTGCTGAAACGCAGCAGCGCGATCGCTGTCGATGGTGACACGGTTGGTCGCGGCGTCATAGGTGTTGGTGCGCATGACGCGAATGAGGCGCGCGCGGAAGATGGCTTGCTGGTCAGGGCTGAGAGAAGCGAAGTTTGCGGCACCGGCATTCTGAGCCCAGCGGCCCAGCAGGATTTCCGCTTCGCGGTGAAGCCAGTCCGCGCTCCAGTCAGGGGCGACGTAAGCGCCATGGCCCCAGACGGTGCCAATTTCCTGGCCACCGATGGATTGCCACACGCCCTGTCCATCGGTGATAGAGCTGCCTGTGAAGAGCAGCTGGCCATTGGTGGTGTAGACATCAGGGAGCGGAGGCGCCTGGCTGATCATCTGGCGTCCGACGAT
>JAJZHR010000100.1 GCA_021810815.1 Acidobacteriota bacterium
CGTCTCGCCGGGGAGGCCAAGGATGAAGTCTCCGTGGATGGTGAGGCCGAGCTTGTGGCAGTCACGGGTGAAGTCGCGCGCGCGCTCGACGGTGGCGCCCTTCTTGATGTTCTTCAGGATCTGCGGGTCGCCGGACTCGAAGCCGACGATCAGCAGGCGGCAGCCGGCCTCGCGCATGGCCTTGAGCGTCTCGTAGTCCGTGGTGACGCGGGAGGTGCTGGACCAGGTGATGCCGAGCGGCTTGAGCTTGGCGCAGAGTTCGATGGTGCGGGCCTTCTGGATGTTGAAGGTGTCGTCATCGAAGAAGAACTCCTTCACATGGGGGAAGAGTTCCTTGGCGTGGGCCATTTCGGCGGCGACGTCATCGGTGGAGCGCTTGCGCCAGGCGTGGCCGGAGAGCGTCTGCGGCCAGAGGCAGAAGGTGCACTGCGCCGGGCAGCCGCGCGTGGAGTAGAGAGCCACATACGGATGCAGCAGGAACGGGACGTTGTACTTGGTCACGTCCATGTCGCGGGCGTAGATGTCGGTGACCCAGGGCATCGCATCCAGGTCTTCCACCTGCGGACGGTCCGGGTTGTGCTGGATCACGCCGTTGGCGTCGCGGTAGCTGATGCCGAGGATTTCATTGAGCGGCTTGCCGTTGGCGTACTCCACCACGGAGAAGTCGAACTCGCGGCGGCAGATGAAGTCCAGCGCGCGGCACTCGTCGAGAGCGCGGTCGGGGTCGGTGGTGACCGGGGGGCCGACAAACGCGATCCTGATGTTCGGGTGATCCTCTTTGATCTTCTCGGCCATGCGCTGGTCGCCGGTCCATCCCATCGTCGAGGTGAAGACGACGAGGAACTCATAGTCCTTGCAGATGTTGTTCACTTCCTGCCAGGAGACGTGGTGCGGCGGAGCGTCGAGCAGTCGAGATCCCTCAAGCATGCCGGCGGGATAGGCCAGCCATACCGGGTACCAGTAGGACTCGATTTCGCGCGTCGCGGGCCAGCGTGAGCTTGCGCCGCCGTCAAATTTCTCGAAGGAAGGAGGGTTCAGGAACAGAGTCTTGAGTGGCTTCATGTTGGCTTAAGTCTAACATTTCCGCTACGAGTCGGCGGGGTATATTCAGGGCGCGGGTGTCTGAATCGGCATGGGGCCGGTGAGCTCTCCGGGAGCGGCTCCGGAAGAGCTCCCCGAAGCGTTGGATGCAGCGGTTCTGACCCAGTCCTCGAGTTTTCCGCTGGCCTTCAACAGATCGAGCCGTGTGCGCTCGATAGAGAAGTCGGTGGTGAGGAGGTCGATGTAGCGCTGGCGCTCGTCGATGTGCGCGTTCTGCTCGTCTCTGGGCGTGAGCGCGGGAACATCGGGGCGGGATCCGCTGGACTTCAGTTGCAGAAGAATGGCGTCAAGTTGATCCTGGGCGAGCTGATGCTGCAACTTCGCCACGTCCAACTGGGCCAGTTGCAGGCGATAGGTGTGCTGCAATTTCAGAGATCCCTCGGCTGCCTGGTCGCGGCCCACGCGCGCATCGCTCTCCAGCCGCACAGCTTCCGCGCTGGACTGGCGGGCTTTGGCGCGGCGGCTCGCGTCGAACAGGGGAAGGTTGATCTGGATTCCGATGCTCTCATTGTTGGTCTGGAAGCTGTTGTAATAGCTCTGATAGTTGTAAATGGTGGAGAAGTAGTCGTAATTCGCAAAGAAGTCGACCTCTGGCCGATAAAGCTGCCGCCTATCGCCGAAGGCCGTCTGGCGTTTTGCCTGAGCGTGCATGAAGGAGGCGGCGACGGAGGGGGGCACGGTTGCGATCCTGGGCGCGTTGACGGCGATCTCCGGAGGCGGAGGCACGCTGTCCGGCTCGGTGGTGAGCGATGCCGCGGGAAGTCCGGTCATGCGCGCAAGGTGGTCTTTGAGCGTCTCAATCTCGCCGTCGTTCTGGATCTGCTTCAGGTGGATATTCGCCGCGGCAAGGCGGGTGCGGGTGAGTTCGATCTTGTCATCGAGGCCGGCATCGAGGCGCTGCTGCACAATCTGCACCAGTTTGTCGGCGTAGCCTGCCTGCTCGTTCAGCGCCTGCTGCTGCTTCAGTGCGCGATCCAGGTCCAGATAGGCCAGCGCCGTGTCCTCTTCGACATCCTCGCGGGCCTGCTGCAGCAGCAATTCGCTGGCTTTCAACTCTCCTCGCGCGGACCGGATGTAGTCTCTCTGCGAGAAGTTGAACAGAAGGGATTGCGAGGTGAAGTTGAACAGCGTCGGGGTGCCGACAGGGAAGCCGTAGAACTTGCCCAGGCTGGAGCCGAACATCAGGTTTGGGATGTAGACATCTTTCGACTGATCGAGGCCGGCCTGGGCCTTCAGGACATCGGCCTGAGCGGAATGGATCTTGTTGTTGTTGCGCATGGCAAGATCGACGGCGGTGTAGAGGGAGACCTGCGCCGATGCCTGCGCGCCGGCGACCAGCAGGAAGGTTGCCAGAACGGCAGAGGACAGAACAGTGGAGGGCAGGGCCGCGAAGGCCAGCACAGCAAAGCGACTGCGCTCCGCAACCGGCTTTGCGGAGCCCATCGGAGCTCCCGTTTGGCAGGGTGACATCTCCACACCGGCTTTCTGTTGATTCATGAGACCTGACCCCGCCTGAATGCATTCTTACAAAAAATCGAGACCTGTTTGAAGCCGGAAGCTGATTTGAAGCCGGAAGCGCATCTATCAGCGCAAACTTTTCTGCGCCTTGATGGCCGGAGCATAGTCGTGGGCCAGAGAGAGAGCAGCGGCGAACTGCGCCGCTGCGCCTTCACGATCCCCTTGCTCCAGCAGAACACGCCCGAGAATCACATTCACCTGGAAGGCCGGATACTCCTCTGACTTGTGCGGCGATTCCAGGTAGGACTGCATCATCTGGATGGCCAACTGCGGCTCGGCCTTCATGGAGCGCAATGTGCCGGCAGCGGCCACCAGAGCACCATCATGCAGCGTATCCATGGTCACGATGCGGCGCACAAGGGCGCGAGCCTCTGTATTGCGATGCTGCTTGTGCAGGAAGGAGGCGAGGTCGGCCATTGCCTGAGCCTTGCTGGTGGCATTGCCATTGGAAACGGAGGTCGGCGATGCTGTCTCCACTGCGAGCTTGTACTGAGCTTCTGCGGTGGCGGGGTCGCCGCTGTCCTCTGCGATCCTCGCCTGCAGCCAATGTCCGCGCGCAGGATCCAGCTTGTCGAGAGCTGGCACCAGAGTCCTGGCCTTTTCTTTGCCGCCGCCCAGCGCTCCGGGAGCCTCCACATAATATTCGCCAAGGTCGGTCAGGGCGGTGGCGTTGAGGGGATCCAACTGAACGGCGCGCTGGAAGTTCTCACGCACGCGCCTGGCCAGGCCCAGCGCCGTGAACATGGAGGCGTGCTGGGCCTTTGCGCCGTAGGCTCTCCCCAGCCAGCGATAATATTCCGCAGTGGAGGGAGATGCAGCCACGGCTGCGGAGCATTCGCGGACTGCATCGTCGTCGCGCTCCTCCGAGAGGTGGACGCGGCACAGCAGGTTGAGCGCATCGGCGTCGCTTGGATTTGAGGAGATCAGGGGAGACAGCAGAGCGATGGCCTGGTCGGCGTTGCCCTGAAGGAGCGCCTTGCGCGCCGCCGTGTGCGCATTCGTACGCGCGGAAGCCTGACGAGGCTCCGCTGCGCTCGGCGTGGCGTGCGCGACGTAAAGCGCCAGCAAGCAAGCGAGGATACCGAGCCGCGCGCGTTGCTGAGATTGGCGGCGAGGAAAAGACATGCGAATGCGCTCCATGCGGACCATCAAGGTCGTTGAGCTACGCGGACCGACTCGCCATCGGTCAGCGTCTGGCCGCCCAGGGTGCCGAGGGCTACTGTGTCCCCTTGCTTCAGACCATCCAGAATCTCGACGCTGGTCAGGTTCAGGTCGCCGATTTTGACCGGTGTCCGCACGGCCTTGCCATCGAGGATGCGGAACACATAGTCCTCCGAGTTGGGTGCCGTGGTCAGAGCTTCGCGAGGAACGGTGAGCACATTGGGCTTGTTGAGGATCGTCACTCTCACGTTCACATTGGTGTTGGGCAGCAATGTGCCATCCGAGCTGTCCACGGATACCAGCACTTCGCCCACGTTGCGCGTGCCATAGCTGATGACCGTCGACGGAACGCGCTCCACATGGCCATGCCAGCTCATGCCCGGCTTGGCATCCCACTCGATCTTCGCAAACTGGCCGACGGCGAGCTTGCCCAGCTCCGGCTCGTCAAAAAAGGCGCGCACCCGGATTTGAGACAGGTTGGCCATCTGCAACAATGTCTCGCCTGCGTTGACGTAGTCCGAATCGCGGACAGGAAGGGAATAGACGGTTCCTGCGAAAGGCGCGCGCACGATCGCCTGCGCCAGGACAGACTGGGCAAAGGCGTAACTGGCCTGCGCATCCGCGACTTGCGCCGTTGCATGTGCGACGTCGTCGGAGCTGAAACGGCCGGTTTTGCGCTGCTGGAGCAACTGCAGGGAATTGTCATCCTGCTTCAGCTTCTCCTGCGCGTTCGCCACTTCGATGCTGGTGGCAGCTCCGCTGGCCTGCAGGCCTTGCAGCATGGCCAGGTCGCGCGCGTCCTGCGATTTCCGCAAGGTGGCGCTGGCGATTTGGCTGCTCAGCGAGAAGCGCTCCTCCTGGCTGCCATTTTGTTCAATGTTGCGCAGAGCAAGCTCAGCGCTTCGCAAGGCGGCGAGAGCAGCCGCGACACGCACACGCGCGTCGGAGTCGTCCATTGCGAGCAGCAGCTTATTCTTCGCTACCGTGTCTCCCTGATGCACATAGATGTGCTGGATGACGCCGGGGTAGGGACTGTGGGCCTGGAAATTATCGACTGGCTCCACTTTGCCATTGGTCCCGGTGGTGGTCACCAGGTCGCGGTGCTCGGCGTTCGCTGTGCTGACCACAACGTCTTCGTGGAGCAAATCGCGCAGGCCAAAGACCACCGCCACCAACAGCACCAGGCTGAAGGCAACAAGGAGCGGTTTTCTCAGACGGGATGGGGTGGGTGAGGGCATGCGGACGAAAGGTCAGTATATAAGACGCGTGCGGGTTGCGATGGCTGCAAAATCTTTACAGCAGGCATTTAGTGGCAATGCAGGTTCCTTTGGAGGCGGTTGAGAGCGTCCGATCTCCGCGTTGGCGAATCCTTTCGCAGCGGCATCTTGCGACTGCATCCGGGCCAATGGGTCGAAAGCCGATGGGTCAAAAGCCGATGGGTCAAAAGCTGATGCCGAAAGCCGATGGGTTGAGCTTCCGCATCTGCGTGCGGGCCAATCGTACAATGGATTCCTATGGCAAAGAAGAGACGCTACACCGACGATCATGCGAAAGCCGGCCTCGACACGAAGTTTCCAGACATTGAGACGTGGCCCAACCAGTTTCCCGGCTATGAGATTCTCATCGACGACCCGGAGTTCACGTCGGTGTGCCCCAAGACCGGACTGCCGGATTTCGGCGTGCTGACCATCCGCTACATGCCGCGCAAGAGCTGCATGGAGCTGCGCTCGCTGAAGGAATACCTGTTCTGCTACCGGAACCTGGGTATTTTTCAGGAGAACATCGTCAACCAGGTGCTGGAGGATGTGGCGAAATCCTGCGATCCGGTGTGGGCGGTTGTGCGCGGGGATTTCCGGCCACGAGGCGGAATTTCAACCGTTGTGGAGGCGCGCTGGCCTCGCCCGACGGAGCAGTAGGACTGAATACGGAGCAGTAGGACGGGAATGCTGGAGTGCGCTGTTGCTGCTTTTGCCGTCTCAGGGGACAGGGGTTTTCAGCAGGGCGGCTACCGTGACCAAGCGTGGCCAGCGAGGGGATGCTTGATCGCGCTTCTCCTGCGTGGCTGCTCAGGCAGCAGCGGGGTTCTTCAGCAGGGTGGCAACGGTGGCCAGCAGGTTTTCCGGCAGCACGGGCTTTACGCGGAAGGTGACGCCAAGGTTTCTATACTGGTGCTCGGCTTCGTCCAGGCCGCTGATGACCAGTACTGGAAGCTCCGGCATCAGCTTCCTCAACTCGCGGACGAACTCGGCTCCATTCATGCAGGGCATGATGTGGTCAGTGATGACAAGGTGGATGTCTTCCTGGAAGTGCGCATCCCGAAGCTGCTCCAAAGCCCGCTGCGGATTGAGCGCGCAGAGGACGAAGTAGCCGGCTCGCCGCAGGATGGCCTGACGCGTGGCTGCCTGAACGGCATTGTCATCAATGAGTAGAAGAGTCGAGTGCATCAGCGGCATTGGATGTTGTGTGCCTTCGAGGGGTTGCCTTGCTCGCGCAACCTGCTGCATTCGCAGATGTTTTGAGGTTGCTCACATCCTATACCCCGTACCCGCTTTATGCGCTTTTTGGGAATACGACCCCTTGCACGAACGCATCGCGCTCTAATCGTCGTCATCATCGTGTTTCTTGCTGCGCTGTTTTTGCCGCAATTGCACCGGCAACGGCTTTGATCCCATGGCGTCGCGCCAAAGGATCGCGTTCAGCGTCTGCGGATCCACGCGGTCCTCGTGCCGGAAGTCCATGCGGCTGGACTCCTTTGCCCCCGGGGCCGTCATCCTGTTCGCTCTATAGATCAGTCCGTTGTTGCGGTTGGTGTAATCGGCTGAGAACGCCGGCTGGTCGCCTGCTCCTGTGAAGACGGTGGAGATCAGCGGGGCGAAGGCGTCATTGTTGTTCATGGGCGGAACACCGAGCAGGTTCTCCATGGTTCGCAGCACGCTGACGGTGGTGTAGAAGCGGCTGTCCACCAGCGGCGTCTGGTTGCGCGGAGAATATTTGCTGATGACCAGAGCGAGGCTGCGGTGCGCGTCCACGTGGTCCGCTCCGTTCTGCGCATCGTCTTCAAGGATGAAGAATGCCGTGTCGCTCCAGTAGGTGCTGTGCGAGATGGCGTCCACGGCGCGGCCAACGGAGAGATCGTTGTCCGCGATCGATGCCTTCGGGGAGGGCGAGCCTGCGCCCGTGCCGGCGGTGTGGTCGTTCGGTAGACGCAGCATCACGAATTGCGGCATGGTGTCGTGGCCCCTGGCGCGGTCGGCCTCCCATGTGCGAAGGTGGCGCAGGAAAACCTCGACGCGCAACTGGTCAGGGAAGCTGAGGTTGAAGTCGGGGTATTCCGGGGCGAAGTGGCCCACCAGCTCGGGCTTGGTCGCGGTGTTCGATACAAGCAGAGGGATGCGCCAGGGATACTTGCTGGTGCCTCCGCCATAGGCCTCGGGGATCGGCTCGCCGAGGCGGATGAAGTTGCGCGCGCACCCGGAAGCCTCCAGCTCCGGAGTCCCCATTTGCGGATTGCTCTGTGGCTTGTCGAGCGGCTTGCCCTGGGTTGTCTTGCCCTGGGTTGTTTTGTTTTGGGTCGGCTTGCTCTGGCTGGGCAGCAACGGCCCTCTTTCATTGCAGAACGTGCTGGATATGAATTCGCCGAAGTGGTAGAGGCTCTTGCCGTGCGCCGCCAGGTCGGTCCACAGGTAGCTGCTGGCCGGCTCGTCCACATCGGGAATGCCTTCGAGCAGGGGAGATCCGTTGGCGACCACGCCTTCATAGTCGTAGGTGCGCTGGCGGCCGCGATAGTCCTGCTGCCAGGTCTTTTCGTTGTAGTCGCTGGTGATGGCGGCGGTGGACCAGACGTGGCCATCGGCGGAGACTTCGGCCGAGTCGTAGAAGTTGTCCAGCACGCCGAACTGCAAGGCGAGGCGGTGCTGGTTCGGCGTGATCGCCGCGCCGTACATGGTCAGGCTCGGGTCGCCGTTGCCCACGGGCTTGCCGTCCACGCTGAGATCGCCAAAAACCTGGTCGTAGGTGCG
>JAJZHR010000101.1 GCA_021810815.1 Acidobacteriota bacterium
CGGAGGCGTCTGCGCGGTGACGTGCTTGTCCGGGGACATGAGGTCGCGGACGCCGGGAGCGGGGTTGTCGCCGAGCAGGGTGCGGAGGGTGGCGGGCGTGCTGAAGGAGGGGTCGAGGGAGAGGCGGCCGTAGGAGCTGATGGCGAAGTCGGGGCGGTCGCTGACGCGGTCGACGGGGTCCTTGGCCGACGGGTTGCCGCGGTCGAAGAGGGTGGCGACGACGCCAGTGAGATGGCCGCCGGCGGAGAAGCCCCACATGCCGATGCGGTCGGGATCGACGTTGTAGTCGGCGGCATGGGCGCGGACGAAGCGTACGGCGCGCTCGCCGTCGAGGATGGGCGCGGGGTAGTGGTAGCGCGGGGACAGGCGGTAGGTGAGGACGAAGGCGGTCACGCCCTGGAGGTTGAGCCACTCGGCGATGCGGGTGCCCTCCTTGTCATAGGCGAGGCCGGTGTAGCCTCCGCCGGGAGCGACGATGACGCCGGTGCGCGGACCTTCTCCCTTGGCGGAGGGAGCTGCCTCGAAGACCTCCAGGTGGGGCTTGTCGGCCTCTGTGGCGCCGACCGCTCCGGGAGCGCCTTGCGGCCAGAGGAGGACGATGGGGCCGTGCGGAATGGCGGCGGAACTGCGCTGCGCGAAGGAAGTTTGCGTCAGCATGGAGGCCAGGAGAAGGGCGGACGAGGCGACAGCGAGAGCGTGGGCGCGGAGGTTGCTTGACATTCTCATGATGAGCAAGCAGCATACGCGAGTCGGGAATGGTTTCGCAGCAGAATTTTTGCGGGCCAGCGGGGGCGGGTTTTTCTGCAGGTTGGCGAGCAGGTTTTTGCGGGGTGGTGGAGGAGCGGCGGTCTCAACTTGCGTTGCAGGCGCGGAGATTCGCCGATTGGTCAGACCGATGGTGGATTAGGATGGATGGAGCTTTCCAGATAGCGTCTTGAGAAAGGTTTTGGGGAAATGGAAAAAGAGAGTTGCGACATTGGTCTGATCGGCCTTGCTGTGATGGGCCAGAACCTCGTCCTCAACATGAACGACCACGGGTACAAGGTGGCTGTGTTCAACCGAACCGTGTCCAAGGTGGACGATTTCGTCGCCAATGAGGCGAAGGGCACGCAGGTGGTGGGAGCGCACTCGCTGGAGGAGTTGGCGGGTCTGCTGAAGCGTCCTCGCCGCGTGATGCTGATGGTGAAGGCGGGCGACACGGTGGACCAGATGATCGATCACGTGCTGCCCTATCTGGAGGCGGGCGACATCATCATCGACGGGGGCAACTCGCTTTTCACGGACAGCACGCGCCGCACGCGCGACCTGAAGGCGAAGGGAATCCTGTTCATTGGGACGGGAGTTTCCGGCGGCGAGGAAGGTGCTCGTTTCGGCCCGTCCATCATGCCCGGCGGCAACCCGGACGCATGGCCGCATGTGAAGGAGATCTTCCAGGCCATCGCAGCGAAGGTGGAGGACGGCACTCCCTGCTGCGACTGGGTGGGCGAAGAGGGCGCGGGCCATTACGTGAAGATGGTCCACAACGGCATCGAGTACGGCGACATGCAGTTGATCTGCGAGGCGTACCAACTGCTGGAGGCTGGTCTGGGCCTTTCGGCGGATGAGCTGGCAGAGGTCTTCGCCGACTGGAACAAGGGCGAGCTGGACAGCTACCTGATCGAGATCAGCGCGCAGATCTTCGCCAAGAAGGACGAAGACGGCAAGCCGGTGGTGGACAAGATCCTGGACACAGCAGGGCAGAAGGGAACTGGCAAGTGGACGGCGATCAGCGCTCTGGATCTGGGGATGCCGGTGACGCTGATCGGCGAGTCGGTGTTCGCTCGCTGCCTTTCGGCGCTGAAGGACGAGCGCGTGCAGGCGTCGAAGGTGCTGCATGGACCGGCGGCTGCCGGCGCAAAGTCGATCGACCGGAAGGTCTTCATCGAGGATGTGCGGCGGGCTCTCTACTGCTCGAAGATGATCAGCTATGCGCAGGGGTACATGCTGCTGCGCGAGGCTGCGAAGGAGCAGGGATGGACGCTGAACATGGGCGGCATCGCACTGATGTGGCGCGGCGGATGCATCATCCGCAGCCGGTTCCTGAGCAAGATCAAGGACGCGTACGACAAGAACCCCGGGATACTGAATCTGCTGATGGACGACTTCTTTTCGGGCGTGCTGAACAACTACCAGGCGTCATGGCGCAAGGCGATTGTGCATGCGATCGAGATGGGAGTTCCGACGCCTGCCTTCTCCACGGCGCTGGCCTTCTACGACGGCTATCGCACGGAGCGGCTGCCGGCGAACCTGCTGCAGGCGCAGCGCGACTTCTTCGGTGCGCACACGTATGAGCGCATCGACCAGCCGCGCGGCCAGTTTTTCCACACGAACTGGACGGGGCGCGGAGGGCGAGTTTCCTCCAGCACGTACAACGCTTAGCGGACACGCGAAGTTTGCTGCAAACAAGGACCGCCGCGGATGCGACCAGCATCCGCGGCGGTCTTTGCTGTTTTATAAGTGCGGAGCGATGCGTCCCAGTCGCGAGCGCCGCATTGCGCCGACCACATATGGCCGCTTCATCCGTCCAACCGCTGCGGGTGATAGAAATACAAGAGGGAAGCAACGGGGAACGCGAGCATGAATTCGTTGGAATTTTCGGCATGGATCGCAACCGCGTCCTTGTTGGCTGGTTTTCTTGGGTCCCTTACCGGGCTGGGCGGCGGGGTGGTGATCGTGCCTCTGCTGGCGCTGCTGTTCGGCGTGGACATCCATTACGCAATCGGCGCTTCCCTGGTATCGGTGATCGCGACCTCGTCAGGAGCTGCGGCGGCCTATGTGCGCGAGGGGTTTTCGAACATACGGATCGGCATGTTCCTGGAGATCGCAACGACGCTGGGAGCTATCGCTGGCGCGTTCCTCTCGGCGCACACGCCCACCCAGGCCATCGCGATCATCTTCGGCATCGTGCTGCTCTACTCCGCCGGCATGAGCATGCGGCGCAGGGAGGCGGCGAAGCACCATCCACCTGACAAGCTGGCGGTGAGCCTGCGGCTGGATGGCTCCTTCCCGGAGAACGGCGTGAAGACGGTCTACCATGTGCGGCGCGTGCCGCTTGGCTTCGGCCTGATGTTCGGCGCGGGAACGCTGTCGGGCCTGCTGGGCATCGGCTCCGGAGCGGTGAAGGTGCTGGCGATGGACGAGGCGATGGCGGTTCCGTTCAAGGTGTCCACCACCACCAGCAACTTCATGATCGGCGTGACGGCGGCGGCCAGCGCGGGGATCTACCTGAGCAAGGGGTATATCGACCCGGCCATCGCGATGCCGGTGACGCTGGGCGTTCTGCTGGGATCGGTGCTGGGGGCGAAGTTTCTGGTGCGGGCGAAGGTGCGTTCGGTGCGGCTGACGTTCGCGCTGGTGATCGCAGCGCTGGGCATTGAGATGATCTTCAACGGCATCACAGGAAGGCTGTAGACCATGGCGCATTCAGTGCTGGTGGACGGGCAGGACGACAGCGTAATCGACCGCAGGATTGGCGTGCTGCTGCGCACGGGAATGATTGTTTCAGCAGCGGTCGTGCTCACGGGAGGCGTGCTGTTCCTCGCGCGCAGCGGCAGGCAAGTGCCGGACTACCACGTCTTCCACGGCGTGCCGGAGAACCTGAAGTCCATTCCGCAGATCGTCGCAGGCGCGTTCCACGGCGACCCGCTGGCGATTATCCAGTTCGGCCTGCTGCTGCTGATCGCCACCCCGGTGTCGCGCGTGCTCTTCTCCGTGGTTGCGTTCGCGTTGGAGAGGGACTTTCTGTATGTCGCTATCTCATGCATCGTTTTCTGCGTGCTGATGTACAGCATCCTCTTTCACTGAGGATCGGATCGGTACCGACAAAGTCGTGCTCTTGCGGGCCACAGCTTCCTGCCGACTCACAGGCGAACCAACATGCCCACCACAGCCCGGCCAGTTCGCCAGACCAACGCGATTGCTTCCGAGCTGCCGAGATAGCGGCACCTATTTGCGCCTCGGTGAGTGACTCGGCGATTTACCACTCGTCGCGATTGTCGTAGCGGTCAACGGGCAACGGTCACTTGCTCAACAAGCCGGTGGTGCATCGAGAACAGGCAATCGGCATTCCTCCGGCCCCTGATGCCAGCGCCTCAGCCGTGACGCACCCAGCTGCGATACGCGGCTCCTGGGGCGCTATAAATTAGCGCACGTGTCAGGGTTCAGAGATCAGGGTTCAGAGATCAGGGATCGCAAAATTCATACTTGACATTGACAGAAAATCCACTACCGTATTGTTGTGGATAATTTGGGTACAACATTTGCGGCTTTGTCTGATCCCACCCGTAGGGCGATGATCGAACGACTCTCACACGGGCCTGCCTCTGTGCATGGGTTGACGGAACCGTTTGCACTTTCGCAGCAGATGATTTCAAAACATATTGCCTATCTGGTTCGGGCGCGGATTGTGATCAAGGCGAAGCGTGGACGAGAGAGTGTGTGCACGCTTAGGCCGGAGGCGATCAAGACAGTCAGCGACTGGGCGATCAGCTATCGCCGATTCTGGGAAGAGAGCTTCGACAAGCTGGATGTGGTTGTGAATCAAATGAAAAAAACGGAGGTCAGAGATGACAAATAACACGGTTGGCGAGACAGAGCGGATGGTTGTCACAAGAGTTTTTGATGCCCCGCGCGAATTGGTTTGGAAGGCGTGGACAGACCCGAAATATGTGATGCAGTGGTGGGGGCCGAAGGGTTTTACTGCGCCTTTTTGCGAGATCGATTTTCGCGTGGGAGGAAAATTCCTCTGCTGCATGAGAGCGCCGGATGGGCAGGAGTTCTGGAATGCTGGTGAATACCACGAGATTGTTCTGCACGAGAAGATCGTTTCGTCCATGTACTTTTCCGACCCGCAGGGAAACAAGGTTGAGGCTGCGCAATATGGAATAGAACATGAGGCCATCGACGATGCGCACGACGTGATCACCTTCGAGGATTTTGGAAACGGCCAGACGAAGCTCACCTTCATTGGAAATGAACCCATGGAGAGCGCAAAGAATAGCGGGCAATTGGAGGGCTGGAACCAGATACTCGATAAAGTTGCCGCAGTTGTTGCGGGGCTAGCGCAGGCGAAATAAGAAGTTGAAGTTTTGATGATCGTCATGCGCGAGATACAGCTAAGGGTGACGGGAGGCGGCTTCGTTCGGGCTTCCCGTCACTCGACAGAATCGTCGCCCGTTCGGCTAAGTTACCCCTGGCTCAACTGTTGCCAACAGGCCAAAGCACTAATTTACAGCGGGTTCAGCGGTGGAAGGAAGATTGGCATCGAGAAACGTGCTCGTGGGCGCTCAGGCTGGCGGCCTCGCGCCAAGCACCAGAGGAGAGACCATGATGAAGCTGACGCCGTACTTGCTGTTCGACGGAAAGTGCCGTGAGGCCATGGAGTTTTACCGTTCCTGCCTCGGAGGAAAGTTGACGCTGACTGCCGTAAAAGATTCGCCTGCGAAGGATCGGATGCAGGCATCGCAGCAAGACAAAGTTCTCAATGCCTATCTCAGCGCGGGCTCGCTGGAAATCTCCGCATCGGATTGGCTGGCGCGGAACGAAACGCCCGTCCGCGGCAATACCGTGTGCCTGTTCCTGAGTGGAGGAAGCTTCGAGGAGCTGAAAGTCCTCTTCGACAAGCTCTCTGAGGGAGCGGAAGTGACCAATCCCCTGAAGGAGGTTTTCTATGGGGTGTACGGTGCTCTGAACGACAGGTTCGGCGTGCGGTGGATGTTCCAGACGAACAAAGAGAACGGATGATCTCGAGCGGCTATGCTGCTGCATTTCGACGGCTGCTCCGGCGCCTGGCGCACGGATTCGATTTCACTTCGAATTGATGCGGGCAAAGGCCGATTCGCCTTCGCGCTGTTCTCGCGCAATCCAAATGGACTATAGTGCCATCGTGCAACGAGCGAACGGGTCGCCCGCAGTCCGGGGCGGAACCCGCGCGCATCCGCATGCGGTTGCCAAGGGGTAGCAAGGGGCAGGAGGATCTGATGAAAAATCCAGACACGATTCGATTGGTGCTGAAGAGCAAAGAGGAAAACAGAGTGCTGTCGATCGCGCCCGACCAGTCAGTGTACGAGGCGATCGAGAAGATGGCCGACAATGATGTTGGTGCGTTGCTGGTGCTTTCGAGCGGGCGATTGGTGGGCATCCTGTCAGAGCGCGACTACGCGCGCAAAGGCGTCCTGATGGGGCACCCTTCCAAAGAGACGCAGGTTCACGAGATCATGACCAGCCCGGTGATCGTCGTGAGTCCGCAGCAGACGGTGGACGAATGCATGGCCCTGATGACGCAACATCGGGTTCGCCATCTGCCGGTGCTGCAGAATGACTGCGTGGTGGGAATGATCTCGATTGGCGACCTGGTGAAATGGGTGATTTCGGGACAGGAGCAAACGATTCTGGCGCTGGAGGGCTACATCAGCGGAGCGTATCCGGCGTAGTTGGCCTTCGGCGGGTGAAGGGCCGGGATGAGCGTTGGGCCATCAATGCTTCGCGCCATCAAGGCTTCGCGCCTGCGATGGGGTAGCCCTGCCATATATATTCGAGGGCCTCGGGAAGGGTCTGCTGCTTCACGGAGCGGTCGGTGTGTCCGGCGTTGCGGGCGAAGACGAACTGGTAGTGGTAGCCCTTCGCGGCCAGTGCTTTGGCCATGTTCTCGTTGGCGGCGACCCAGTCGTGCATGTTGTCGCGCATGGCGTTGGGATTGAAAAGGTCCCGGTCGCCGACTTCCATCCAGATGCGCAGGGGTTTGGCCGGGCTGTTGGCGATGAGGCGCTCGTGGAACTCCCATGCGCCGTGCGGTGTCTGCGGGTTGGAGGGCCACTGCTGGTTGACGTAGGTGCCGGAGTAGGTGAGGACGCGGCGGTACAGCTCCGGGTGATACCAGGCCATGATCAAGGCGCAGGAGCCGCCGGAGCTGCCGCCCATGGTGGCGCGGCCGTCGGGGTCGGCGGTCAATTGGACGTGGGCCTGCGCCTCCACGCGCGGCAGGACTTCCTTTTCAACGAACTCCGCATACTGGCCTGACATGGTGTCGTATTCCAGGCCGCGCTCGCTGCCCTGGGCGTCTCCGCCACCGTTGCTGATGGAGATGGCGATCATGGCGGGAACGCGGTGCTGGGCGATGAGGTTGTCGAGAGCTGTGAACAATGCGCGGTCCGGGCCGTCTGCGCCGACGATGAAGGGAGCGGCCGTGCCCGGGACGTATTGTTTGGGCACGTACACGGCGACGCGGCGGGTGTAGGGAGCGGGGTGGCTGGTGGTGACGATCAGCCGGGCGGGATCGGCGGGATCGGGCGTGCCGAAGGTGCCGGGGGTGCGCGCAATGCCGGGATAGATTTTGCTGTCGGTGGAGTTCATGGTGAACTCGTAGACGGTTCCTTGCAGAGTTCCCTGGGGCACGCCTTGCTGCACGGACATTTCCGGCGCGGGGTTGTGGGTGGGGCCGATGATGAAGTTGCCGCCGGCGTCCGCCGGAGGGTTGGTGCCGTCGGGCAGCTCCCAGGCGGGGACAAACCCGGGTGTGTTGGGGTCGCGGGTGGGCGGCGTGGGGCGCGGTGGGCTAGCCGCTGCTGGGGGTGCCAGGGTGGCGGACTGGGTGGCGGACTGGGACGCGGATTGGGCGATTGCCGGAGCTACGCCAGCCAGGCCGATCAGGAACGCCATGCTCAGATGGAGCATGGGGAGCCTGCTTGTTTCAGGGATGTTCA
>JAJZHR010000102.1 GCA_021810815.1 Acidobacteriota bacterium
GATCTTGACGGCAATCTTCGGAGCAGCGTCCTCTTCGCCGCGCAGCAGGCCGCGCACCAGCACCGGCACATCGATCTTCAGCTTGTCGCCGAGCGTTTTGTAAGCCTCGGGGAAGGCGATCAGGTCGATCTTGCCGACCGTGTCCTCCAGGCAGGCCTGTGCGTACATTTCGCCTGAGCGCTTCGACTTCGCGACCTTCAGGCCGGTGATGACGCCAGCCACGGCGATCTCGCCCTCCTGCGGCGCATTGCGGTCGCGGCGATAGACAACCGGCGGCGGCTTCATCTCCAGCGCGGTCTGCGTGTCCACCACCTTCAGGTTGCGCAACTTCTCCCGATACCTGTCCAAAGGATGGCCAGAGACGAAGAACCCCAGCACCTCCTTCTCATTCTGCAGCCGCTGATTCTCGTCCCAGTCGGGAATGTTGGGCAGAGCCTCATTCCCTGCCCCGTTGCCAGCTGCAGGCCCATCGTCAAAGATCCCGAACAGGCCGTGCTGCCCCGCCGCCATATCGCGCTGCGACTTCTGCGCGCGCTCCATCGCCTTGTCCACCGATGCCATCAACTGCGCCCTGCGCCCGAAGCAGTCCAGAGCTCCACTCTTGATCAGCGACTCCAGCACGCGCTTGTTCAGCAGCCGCAGATCCACCTTCTCGCAAAATTCCCAGAAGCTGCTGAAGCCCTCCTGGCCGGCCTCGCGCAGTTGCTTCCGGGATTCCATGATCGACTCGATGGCATTGTGGCCCACATTCTTGATCGCGGCCAGGCCGAAGCGGATCGCCTCCGCGCTGGGCGTGAAGTTCGCGTCCGACACCTGAACATCCGGCGGCACCACCGCGATCTCCATCTCGCGGCATTCCTGGATGTACTTCACCACATTCTCCGGCTTCGAAGTTTCGCTCGTCAGCAGCGCTGCCATGAACTCCACTGGATAGTGCGTCTTCAGCCACGCCGTGTGATATGCCAGCAGAGCGTATGCGGCCGAGTGCGACTTGTTGAAGCCGTATCCTGCGAACTGCGCCATCAGGTCGAAGATCTTCTCCGAGACCGCCTTGGGATGCTTGCGCTCTATCGAGCCGCTCACAAAGCGCTCGCGCTGCTTCGCCATTTCGGCGGTGTCCTTCTTTCCCATCGCGCGGCGCAGCAGGTCGGCTTCTCCCAGCGAGTACCCGGCCAGCGCATTGGCCACCTGCATCACCTGCTCCTGATACACGATGACGCCGAGCGTCTCGCTCAGGATGCGCTCCAGCTCCGGCAGATCGTAG
The DNA here is from genome assembly GCA_021810815.1 of Acidobacteriota bacterium. Classification (GTDB taxonomy): domain Bacteria; phylum Acidobacteriota; class Terriglobia; order Terriglobales; family Acidobacteriaceae; genus JAJZHR01. The sequence goes on from JAJZHR010000102.1 coordinate 1,265, forward strand.
CTCACAGCGCGGCGGCCCCACTTGCGCTCGATGAAATCGTCGATCATGCCGCCCTGGATCGGTCCCGGCCGATAGAGAGCATTCAGCGCCGTCAGATCCTCAATGGAGTTCGGCTTGTAGCGGCGCAGAACATCCCGCATGCCGCCGGACTCGAACTGGAACACGCCCGAGGTCAGAGCCCTGTGGAACACCTTCTCGTACGTCGCCACATCGTCTAGAGCGATCAGCGCCAGGTCCACCATCTCGCCCTTGTTCAGCTCGATCAGCTTCAGCGCATCGTCGATGACGGTCAGCGTCGTCAGGCCCAGGAAGTCCATCTTCAACAGGCCCATCTTCTCGATGGACTTCATGTCGTAAGAGGTGACGATTTCCTCGCTCTTCGCTCGCGTCACAGGCACCAACTCCGTCAGCGGCTGCGGCGCAATCACCACGCCGGCCGCATGGACGCCCGCTCCGCGCACCAGACCCTCCAGCCGCTGCGCAGCATCGATCAGGCCGCGTATCTGCGTGTCCCCTTCGTACGCCGCCTGCATCGCAGGATTGTCCTTCAGCGCCTGCTCGATGGTGATGCCGATAGTCGGCGGCACCATCTTGGCGATGCGGTCCACATCGCCGTAGGGCATGTCGAGAGCGCGGCCAACGTCCTTGATGGCCGCCTTCGCCGCCATGGTGTTGAAGGTGATGATCTGCGAAACCTGGTCGCGGCCATACTTGCGCTGCACGTACTCGATCACCTCGCCCCGGCGGTTCATGCAGAAGTCGATATCGATATCCGGCATCGACACGCGCTCGGGGTTCAGGAACCGCTCGAACAGCAGCTCGTTCTGCAGCGGGTCGATGTCGGTGATCTCCATCACGTAGCTCACCAGCGATCCCGCCGCCGAGCCACGGCCCGGGCCAACAGGAATATCCTGCTCCCGCGCGTAGCGGATAAAGTCCCACACGATCAGGAAGTATCCTGCGAACTTCATCTGCTTGATGCAGTCGATCTCCCGCTCCAGCCGCGCCTCGTAGTCCGCGATGGACTTGCGCAGCAGCCCGCGATCCCTCAGGTGGCGCACCGCCGTATCCATGCGGCGCCTGTAGCCCTCGCGGCACACCTGCTCGAAGTAGCTGTCCACCGTATGCCCCGGCGGAACATCGAACTCCGGGAAGGGATTCTCCACCTTGCTCAGCTTCAGATTGCAGCGCTCAGGGAACTGCATCGTCCGGCTCAGCACCTCCGGCGTGTTGCCGAAGAGCCGCTCCATCTCCTCCGCGGACTTGATGTAGAACTCCTGCGTGTCGAACTTGAACCGCTTGGGATCGCTCATCGATCCGGCCGTCTGCACGCAGAGCAGAATCTCGTGCGCGCGGCTGTCGTCCGCCGCCACGTAGTGGCTGTCATTGGTCGCGATCAGAGGAATATTCAGGTCGCGCTCAAGCTGGAACATCGCCTCTCCAACGCGCTTGTCCGGCTCCAGTCCGTGGTCCTGAATCTCAAGGAAATAATTTCCGCGCCCGAAAATCTCCTCGTACTGTCCAGCGCAGTGCTTGGCCTCGTCGTACTTGCCGTCCATCACGAACTGGCTCACCTCGCCAGCAAGGCAGCCGCTGAAGCCGATCAGCCCCTTGGTGTGCTTGGCCAGGAAAGCCTTGCTGACGCGCGGCTTGCGATAGAAGCCGTGCAGCGCCGCCTCCGACGTCAGGCGCACCAGGTTGCGATAGCCCTCCTGATTCTCCGCCAGCACCAGCAGGTGGTTGTACTTGTCCCCCTCGGGAGCTGCGCGGTGATCCTCGTTCTTGCAGATGTAAAGCTCGCAGCCAAGGATGGGCTTGAGGCCCTTCTTCTGCATCGCGTCAAAGAAGTGGACAGCCCCATAGATGTTGCCGTGGTCGGTCATCGCGGCCGAGGTCTGCCCCAGCTTCGACAGGTGCGCCGCCAGCTTGTCCACATCGCAAGCGCCGTCCAGCAGGGAGTAGTCCGTATGCAGATGCAGGTGGGTGAATTCAGCCATGAGGAGATATACGCTCTGCCTTCATTCTAGCCGCCGCGCTGAAGACGGCTCCATGAGGAAAAGAGGGTACGAAATGCACTGGCCAGCTTCAAACCCCGCTTCAAACCCAGCTTCAAACAATGAGCGCTTTCTCCTGCGACGGAATGCCGGACTCATGCTCATGGCGTCTCCAATTCGCATCGGATGAACGTGGGCATGCATGCATAGCGTCATGTGCTCCGACGGAGCAACCAGAGCCAGCGCGCCCTGATGCCTCCTGCGCTCCCTCTACCGATCGGATTTGTTGGTGGGAGATTTTTTGTTGAGCGTGGCGAGCAGCTCTTGCGCCGAGGCAGGCGGGCGAACCTTGCTGTTGATCACAATATCCCTGGCTTTGATCCCCTTCCCGTACACCCTTGCGTTCCCATCCTCGTCTGGACGGAGCGTCGATCCCTCAAGCGAAATCCCCGCGAACAATCCCCTCGAACGCGAATAAGAGAGGATTTCCGCCTGCATGGTGACATCCGTCGAGGCGGCGGCGCTGCGGCCTAAGGGACCGGCTGCGATCGCCATGTCGCCGCCCAGCTTCACTTTGCTGCTGAGGATCGATCTCGCTCCGCGCGGATTCTCCACCAGAAGGACAAAGTCTGTCGCCTGGCCTCCTAGCTGCAAGCCGAAACTGCCGCCCTCCAGCGCCATCATGGCTGGCGCGCTCCACGCACCGTTGAAGTTCGCGCCACCTCGGCAAGTCATCACGCCGCGGCCGTAGCTGCCTCCGAACCCCATCGCGAACTTCTTCACCGAAGGAAGAATAATGACGCATTCCGCCTTGTCCAGAAGAGGCGCCGGAATATCTTCCGGAATATTCAGGATCTCCGTGATCACTTCGCCAGCACTGCGTATGCGGTTGTTCTCGTCCTTCTGGGCAAACACAGGCAGTCCAGCAAATGCGATCAACATCGTCAAGGCTACTATCTTTTTCATATTTTTTTCCATTTCTAAACCGTAGCTCGATCAGAACAAGATACGAACTGCTATTCCGGGGCGCCCAGGAAACATGCGGTTGAACAGGTAATACCCGTCATAGTAGTAATCAACGTAAACATCGTTGTTCTCGTACCAGTCGTATCCCCAGTAATCCGGATATGGATCCAGAACGGTGAACCAATATCCTCCATATTGAAAGCGAGGAAAGCCTCCGACCACCATGAATGGAAGGCTGTAGATGCGAAACCAATGTCTGGGACCATAATAGGCACTAAAGTAGCTGCCCGGGATTCGATAGCCGTTGTACCCGCCGCGCTGCTGCCAGGTCCGGTGCTCGGCGTCCCATCGGTTGGAGCGATGCTGCTGCCAGACGCGCCTCTGCTCCATTTGCTGCTCGCGCTGCTGCTGTGGCGAGCGTTGGATCTGTCGCCGCCGCGCACTCTGGCGCTGCCGCTGTTGCTGCTGCTGCTTTTGCTGCTGTTGCTGCTGTTGCTGCTGTTGCTGCTGTTTGCCCTGTTTCTGCTGTGCCTGCGAACCACCCTGCTGTTGCGCGGCCTGACCCTGCTGCTGTGGCTGCTGGGCGTAGCCAAAGGTGGTGGCGATCTCAAGGAGCAGCAACAACAGGAATGCTGTGCTGAGAATTCTTGCTTCCTTCATGGAATCGCCTCCCAGCATTTCGGGATAGACCATTCGCTTGTGCGCACATGCTTCACAGAGAGATTGTCTATATGGATGGATTCATCCGGAATAGTAGCAAGCGTGCTGATTCATTGCCGCTGTTTCCTTCGAGAATCCAGACTGATCTTGCTCATCCATGCTGCGAAGCGAAGCAATCTATACCTACCATCAGAACCGTCCATATTAGGCATCAACACAATGGAATGTATGTGACGGCTATCACCCGGCTTGCCCCTGAGAGATAATTTTTCCGACCTATTCTCCGTCATCACGAAGCGGAACTTTATCCAGGAATAAAAAGTGTCTTCCAATAAACAATAATATTTCCACGATTGAAATCATATTCCGCTGATTAGTGAAATATTCCCCTGGTTGATGAAGCCGGGCTACGCTGCGCGCAAGCAGAACCAACGGCGCTAGCACCAGCTTAGGCGGCTTCCTTCACATCGTCTCCAACGCTTGGCATGGTCGCAGACGATTCCTCCGCGGCATCCAGCGTCGCGGCTGCGTCGGCGACCAGCCTGCTGGAAGAGTCGAATTGGAGCGCATGCCTGAAGGGAAGAGCTGTCGCAGGCGTATCCAGCAGCGTCCGAATGGCATACAGCAAATGATCCGAGCGCAGGGGAGCGGCCAGAACCGGCCAGCCTCCATACTCCTGCATGGCCAACTGCGCCCGCGCAGACGAACTCCTGTCGCCGTCTCGGCTGCTCGATGCGTCATCCAGCAGGATCAACACCTTCAACGCTGGCTGCATCTGCAGGAGCGAATTGGTCAGATTGCAGACATGCTCAGGAGGAAAGTTGGTATCCAGAACCACCAGATCGACAGGATTCCGGGCCATTGCGGCCTGGATGCCTCTCTTTGAATTGTCGGAATATGCGACCGGATAGCCGAACAGTTCCAGCAGGCTTCCAAGCAGACTGCGCGTTCTTTCCTGGTTCTCTGCCACCAGGATCGCAGGCATTGGCTGGCTGGCATTCGAAGCCATCTGAGACTTCAGAAGAATGGATTGATCCATCCATTTCTCCAGCTCTGACTTTCGTGCCATCACAATGTGGTGGGAAGAAAGCACAGGACGGTGCACCGGCAGGCCCAGTTCGAGCTCCCACCTCTGCACGGTGCGTGTGCTCTTTCCCAGAAAGCCTGCTATCTCTTTCCATGAACCTAGTATCTGCTCCATCGTAGTCCCAGCCTCAAAAGTGATCGAATATTAGGGCCGTGCTATGGTCGAGCTGATCCATCATCCCCAGTAACAAGTAGATGCGAACTCCGCGCGGTGAAGCCGCATCTTGATGGGCAGACGAATTTGATAGGACGCAAGTGCCGAGGGAGCGCCAATCCTATAAGAATGTAGGCTATCGACGACATACACCTTTGTTCAATTTCCAGTTGCGGCGCGACTAAGTCCCCCTCCACATCTTTGCTTGTTCAGAGATTTCCCTATAGGGACATCAGGGCTTCCGAGATCGAGGCCCGGTATTGCTCCACGCGGAAGCGATCCAGGTAGCGCTGCCGGTTCATCGCTCCCATGCGCGCGCGCAACTCCGGGGACGCGAGCACATCCGCCAGAGCCTCCGCGAGCTGTCCAGCGTCCTGCGGAGCTACCAGCAATGCGCCGCCGTCCTCTCCCGTCACCTCAGGAATGCCTCTCCAGCGCGTAGCCACAATCGGCAGGCTGAAGCACATCGCCTCAATCAGGACCACGCCGAAGCTTTCCGCAGCATAGTGGCTGGGGAAGCAGAAGACAGCCGCTCTGCGAAAGCTTTCCGCCTTTTCCCGCCCGCCCAGAACGCCGGGAAATGCTACCCGGCCACCGAGCCCGGATTCCTCGATCCGCTGCTCCACAGCTTGCCGGAACTCGGGCGATTCAAATGCTCCCATGCACTCCACGTCGAAGTCGGCGCCGCCCTGCAGCAACCTCGCGCAGGCCTCCAGCAGCACCATCAGGCCCTTCCCTTCGCAGAGGATGCCAGCGAACAGAATTCGCTGCCGCGCGGCAGCCCCAGCACCGGATGCCAACGGGCCGGACGTCAACAAGGCCGGGTCTGAAGCGCTGTCCGCAATGCCGCATGGAGCAATCGCAAGGCGACCCGCCCCCAGGAACTCGGCCTCTCCGCTGGTGGCGCGCGTCGTGAAGAGAGCAAGGTCGGGCTTCCTGTAGGCCATCCAGAACAGCAGCCGCAGCGGAACCGGCAGCCGAGGATAGATCTCCGCCAGGCCAGCCGCATGGAAGTGGAACGCGGTGCGGCGGAAGAGCAGCCTGGTGGGCACCAGCAGAACGACATCCCGCAGGAACGGCACCATCTGCGGCCCTGCCGGCGGGTAATAGAGCACGGTCGCTCCGGTGCGCAACCGCGCAGACACGATCCCCAGCAGAACCCTCGCCAGCACCCATAGCTTGCGCAGACCGAAGTTGCCGATCTCAGAGGTGGAGCGGGAGAAGTCCATCGGAACATGCACCAGTCGCATCCCCGGGTAGCTGCCGCGCAGGAAGGAGTCGATCATCAGCGATTGACCATTAACCGGCGGCGGTGTTTGGCCGACGACGACAACGCACACAGGTTTGCTCATGGCTCCCCTGCCGCAGGCACGCCGGCGAGCTGGGCGGGCTGGGACTCGCCGTAATAGCCTTCGGCGTGCCCCTGAAGCGCCTTCAGAGTGCCAGCGGCGCGCCAGATCAATTGCAGGCCGCGCACGCTGTAGTGCGCTCCCAGAATGCCCAGCGGAAGCATCAGCGCGCCCGTCAACAGGCCGCCGACAGCCTTCGCCGCGCGCAGCAGCCGCGTCTTCCATCCTGCCTCC
>JAJZHR010000103.1 GCA_021810815.1 Acidobacteriota bacterium
CCCGTTACATCGGTGAGATCTTCACACAGGCGGACCTGATCGGTGTCGGGTCGCTTCCCATTGTCATCATGACCGGCTTCTTCACCGGCGGCGTGCTCGCTCTCCAGTCCGCCACGGCGCTGGCGCAGTTCGGCGCGAAGAACATGACGGCGCAACTGGTGAGCCTCTCCATGGTGAAGGAACTGGGCCCCGTGCTGACCAGCCTGATGGTCTCCGGCCGCAACGCCTCCGGCATGGCCAGCGAACTCGGGTCGATGAAGGTCACAGAACAGATTGACGCCATGCGCGCCCTGGGCACAGATCCCATCCGCCGCCTGGTGACGCCGCGCCTCATCGCGACGGTCGTCATGCTGTTCTTCCTCACCATCATCTCGGACTCGGTGGGAACGCTGGGCGGCGGCGTGATCAGCGTTATGATGCTTGGCCTGGACGCATCGCAGTACTACCACGCCGCCTACCAGACCCTGGTGTTCGCCGACGTCTTCCAGGGCCTCCTCAAGCCCATCTTCTTCGGCTTCATCATCGCCACCACAGGCTGCTATTTCGGCATGAAGACCGAGGGAGGCACGCAGGGCGTGGGCCGATCGACCACACAGGCGGTCGTCGTCGCCTCGGTCCTCATCATCTTCGTCGACTTCATCATCAGCCGCCTGATGATCGGGATCTTCGGCCGATGAGCGCCGACGCGGCAGTCGAGCAGCAGGCTATCGCGCAGCCGGCAGCAGCGCCCGTGGTCGTCTTTGATCGCGTCGCTATCGGCTTCAACGGCAAGCAGGTGCTGGACGGCATATCTTTCACCGTCGCTCCGGGCGAGACGCGCGTCATCCTTGGCCCAGCGGGCTGCGGCAAGAGCGTCCTGCTCAAGCTCGCCAATGGACTGCTGAAGCCGGACTCCGGAACCATCACCATCTTTGGCGAAGAGATCAGCCACATGCATGAGAGGCAGATCTATCCCCTGCGCGCCCGCGTGGGCATGGTCTTCCAGGAGTCCGCTCTGTTTGACTCGCTCACCGTCCGCGACAACGTGGCGTATCGCCTGCAAGAGGAGAAGGTCGCATCCGACGAGATCGAGAAGCGCGTGCAGGAGGCGCTCAGCTTCGTCGAGCTGGAGCACACCGTGGACAAGTTCCCCGCGGAACTCTCCGGCGGCATGCGCCGTCGCGTCGCCATCGCGCGCGCCATCATCAACAAGCCGGATCTGCTACTCTACGATTCCCCAACAGGCGGACTCGATCCCATCACTTCCACCACCATCGTGGAGCTGATCGTGAAGCAGCGCGATGTCTTCCACACCACTTCCCTGCTGGTCACGCATCGCATCCAGGACGCCTTCACGCTCGCGACCAACGAGTACGACCTGAAGCAGGGGAAAATGGTGCCTCTGCCGAACAACAGCCTTGAGGCCTCCACACGCTTTCTGGTGCTCAACGAGGGCAGGGTCGTCTTCGATGGATCGACCCAGGAACTGGTGCGCTCGGAAGATCCGTGGGTCAGGGAATATCTCTCCTAGGCTGCCCGTGCCCCTCTCTGGCCGCTGATTTCGTGTGCTCCCCTCGGAACCCGCCTTGCGCATCCATCGGTCAAGTCGCATGGCGCATGGCGCAAGTCGCGTGGCTCGTCGCAAAGCTGGTTCCAATGCAGCCGCGTCTAATCAGTTGTGAGAGCAAAGCTGCCTGACGCCGCCGCAGATGCTACCCTTTTTTCAGCATGATCGATATCCACCACCACTTGCTGCCCGCCCTGGACGACGGCTCCGTATCGCTGGAGACATCCGTCCTCATGGTGGAAGCGGCCGTCGCGGACGGCATCTCGCGCATCGTCTGCACTCCTCACGCAAGCCACCACTGGCGCTTCGATCCAGCCGTCAACGCGGCGAAGCTCGCCGAACTGAAAGCGGTGCTTCCGCCAGGCATCGAAGACCGGATTCAGTTTGGCCTGGGGTGCGACTTCCATCTGAGCCACGAGAACATCGAGGACGCTCTGGCGCACTCCACGAAGTACACCATCAACGGCGGCCAATACCTGCTGGTCGAGTTGCCCGACTTCGGCTTCTCCGCGAACATGCGCGACGTCTTTTACAACCTGCGCATGGCCGGAATGATCCCCATCCTGACCCACCCCGAGCGCAACCCCACCCTGATCGAGAAGCCGGATCGCATGATCGATTGGCTGCGCGATGGCCTGCTGGTGCAGATCACAGCCAATTCCCTCACCGGCCGCTTCGGCAAGATCTGCGAACGCATGGCGCATCAGTTGCTGTCCGATCAATGGGTCCACTTCATCGCCACCGACGCCCATAACACTCAGTCGCGCCCGCCGCTCATGCGGCAAGCCTGCGAGATCGTGGCAAAAAAGTACGGCGACGAGGCCGCCCAACGGCTTTGCGTCGCCAACCCGCTTGCTGTATTCGAAGATCGGCAGTTTCCGGAGCAGCCTGAGCCGAAGCGCGTATTTGATGAAGAGGAGGGTAGGGCGGCAAGCTGGTGGAGGAGACTGTTCCGCAGTTAGCGACACAGTGCCGCTTCCAGAGCGCGCAAGTCATCCTTCACGAAGGGATGAGCCCTCCGGTTTGCTTCCCAAACCATACCCCTCCCGCTCATATATACTTCCTTCGAACTGAAAACTCTCACCTCAACAGCGCCAGAACGCCTCATGCAAGGAAAGACATCCATGGCAACGAACATGCTCCTGAAAACGTTTTCCGTGGCCGCGCTCGCTTTCGTCGCCGTGGCCGCGTCCGCCCAGACCTCCGATACTCCCGTGCTCACCATCAATGTTGACAAGCCCATCACGAAGGTGAGCCCGACCCTCTACGGCCTGATGACCGAGGAGATCAACTACTCCTACGATGGCGGCCTCTACGCGGAGTTGGTCAGGAACCGCACCTTCAGGCCAGGCAACGGGGGCGCTGACCGCTGGTACTCGGTCCACAAGGGCAACTCCCTCCTCTCTCTCCAGCCTGACAAGACGACCGGGCCGAGCGAGGCGCTGCCAAACAGCCTCAAGGTTGTCGTGGACCAGGCTGACGCGCAGAGCCAGGCTGGCATCGAGAACGGCGGCTACTGGGGCATTCCGCTTCGCCCCAACACCGTCTACCAGGGATCCTTCTACGCCAAGGCTGCCGACGCTTCCATCGGCGCGGTCACGGTCCGGCTGGTGAACGACGACAGTGGCGAGGTTGTCGCCCAGGCCATCGTGCCTGCGGTCACCTCCAACTGGGCGAGCTACGACTTTCCCCTGAAGACGGGCGCCATTCGCCCCTCCAGCCTCAACCATCTTGAAGTGACGGTGGCCCACCCCGGCACCATATGGTTCAACCTCGTGTCGCTGTTCCCTCCCACGTACAACAACCGCGTCAATGGGAACCGCATCGACCTGATGGAGAAGATGGCAGCGATGAAGCCCGCCTTCCTGCGCTTCCCCGGCGGCAACTATCTTGAAGGCGACCACATTCCCGAGCGCTACCAGTGGAAGAAGACGATTGGCCCTCTGGTCGATCGGCCAACGCACCCCAGCCCCTGGCGCTATCAATCCAGCGACGGCATGGGACTGCTCGAATTCCTGGAGTGGTGCGAAGACCTGCACATGCAGCCTCTGCTGGCCGTCTACGCAGGCTATTCCATGGCGCAGGAGCACGTTGACGCAGGTCCAAACCTTGAACCCTACGTCCAGGACGCTCTGGAGGAGATCGAATACGTCACTGGAAGCACCAGCACCAAGTGGGGCGCCGAGCGCGCCAAAGACGGCCACCCAGCCCCCTTCAAGCTCTCCTACGTCGAGGTGGGCAACGAGGACTGGTTCGACAGGTCCGGCAGCTACAGTGCTCGTTACGCGCAGTTCTACCACGCGATCAAGACCGTCTATCCGGATCTGCAGATCATCGCGACGGCTCAGGTGAAAGGCATCAAGCCGGACGTGGTGGACGACCACTTCTACAAGCGCGCCGACCAGTTCTTCGCCGACGTTCACCATTACGACAACATCGACCGCAACGGCCCGAAGATCTTCGTTGGCGAGTGGGCAACGCGGGAAGGCTCACCGACGCCGAACTTCGGTGCGGCTCTGGGGGATGCTGCCTGGATGACGGGAATGGAGCGGAACAGCGACCTGATCGTGATGGCCAGCTACGCGCCTCTGTTTGTGAATGTGAACCCCGGCGGGATGCAATGGGAGTCCGACCTGATCGGCTACGACGCGATGAGCAGCTACGGGTCGCCCAGCTACTACGCCCAGGTGATGTTCAGCAACCATCTTGGAGACGAGGTGCTGGGGTCCACCTTCGAAGGCGGCGGACCGAGGCTCTTCTACTCCATCACTCGCGATTCGAAGACTGGTCGGCTGTTCCTGAAAATCGTCAACGCCTCCTCTGCCCCGCAGCCGATTGAAATCAAGCTGACCGGAACGACCAGCTTGAAGAACATCGGCACTCTGACCACGCTGAGCGCAAAGACGCTGGAGGCGACCAACTCCATCCAGGCACCGACGAAGATCGTTCCGGTCACCGTCCGGCTGCCAAAGGTCTCCACCGACTTCAACCACACGCTTCCTGCCTATTCGATCCAGATCATGGATCTGGACACAAAATAGCGCTTGCAAGTGTGCAATATCGATGCAACAACGAAGAGGCCCTGCGCGGGCCTCTTCGTTGTTGAGTCGTCAGCAAAATGTCGGGTGCAGTATGCCTGCGTTTTCCCTAGAGCCCCAGGCCGCCATCGACGCTCAGCAATTGCCCTGTGATGAAATGCGGCCCCGTCGCGAAGAACAGCACGGCCGCAGCCACATCCTCCGCGCGGCCGTTCCGCCCCATCGGAGTACGAGTTGCAAAGTGCTCGTACTCCGGCCCGACTTCTCCATGCACGATCATTCCAGGGGCCACGCAGTTCACGCTGATCTCCGGCGCCCAGGCCTTCGCCATGGTCTGCGACAGCATGTGCAGCGCGGCCTTCGAGGTGCAGTAGTGGCCATGCGTCGGCCACGGATGCAGGCCTCCCATGGAGCCGATGTTGATGATCCTGCCGCGGGCCTGTTTCAGATGCGCGTGCGCCGCCTGCGCCATCAGGAACGGGCCGCGCGTGTTGGTCTCGAACATCGCGTCCCATTGCGCCACGGTGAGCGATTCCAGCACCGCCGTCTCAAACACGCCAGCGTTGTTCACCAGAATGTCGACGCTGCCAAACTCCTCCGCGATGGAGGCCATCGCCTGCTCCACGCTCAAGGGGTCGCGCACCTCGCAGCGCACCGCCATCGCATCGATGGCGCGCACCGCCATCTCCCCCACCACACGTTCCGCGTCTGCGTCCGAACCGCGATAGGTGATGGCGACATTGGCCCCTGCATCCGCAAAGGCAAGAGCGAGCGCCCTGCCGATGCGGCGCGCACCTCCGGTCACGACAACGGTCTTTCCCTGCAAAGGACGGAGGTCCATAGCTCGCAATCTCTGGATTCTGGAATTTGAGTCTCTGCGCAGGCGCAGCTTACTTCTGCTGCGCTCCGCTCGTTGGTGCCGTCGTCGAAGTGGTAGAGGGAGCAGTTGGCGAAGTGGTGGAGGGCGTAGTCGGCGTCGCAGAGTGCGCAGGCTCCTGCACACCGGGCTTGCTCACTCCCGGAACCACGTGGTCGGCCGTGTAGGCGGAGTATTGCCCCTGAGGGCGCTTCATCTTGATGATGATCGCCTTGGTCGTATCCGTGCCAAGCTCATAATCCTCGCCAAAAGTGGCGTAGCCATCCGCGATCACCTGGACCTCGACCTTGCTCCCCATCGGAATCACGTCGATGGACGCCTTCCCCTGCTCGTCCGTCTTCATCTCCAGGTTGCCGTCGTCCTTGTCACCCTTGGAGGAGTGGAAGACCACGGCAGCATTGTGGATCGGCTTGCCATTGGTGGCCTTCACCACCGTGACCACGACGCGGGCCGTCGGCGGCGGATCCTTGTACTTGCGCCCCTTCTGCCTTGTGCTGTCCTGCGCCGAAGCGAACTGCCCTATCAGCGCGGCCATCAATAAGGCCGCGACCACACCGGCGAAACTACGTCTGATACGTTGCTGCATGGCGCCCATGTCTCCTGGTATCCAGAATGCTTGAACACAATTCTAGTCTCCGCCAGCGCACCCCGCCACTCCCCGTCCCTGCTCCGCTTCCATACTCTGCTCCCGGCGCGTCAGCGCCATGCTCCGCCCCTTGCCTCGCGCCGCAGATACTCTCCCCGTCCCGCCTTGCCGAGGAACTTGCCGCGCTCCACAATCATCTCGCCGCGCGAGTACACCTGCCGCGCATTGCCCTTCACCGTCCGCCCCTCAAACATCGAGTAGTCGCAGCGCATTGCCTGCGTCGCTGCGCTGATAGTGTGCTCTGCGTCCGCGTCCCACACCACAATATCCGCGTCGCTGCCCACAGCAATCGTCCCCTTCTTCGGATACATGCCGAAGATGCGCGCCGGAGCGGTCGCGGTGATCTCGACGAAGCGGTTCAACGAAATCTTGCCCGCGCCAACGCCATAGTGATGCATCAACTGCATCCGGTTCTCCACCCCTGGCCCGCCGTTGGGAATCTTGCTGAAGTCGTCGATGCCCAGCAACTTCTGGTCGGCGAAGCAGAAGGGGCAATGATCCGTGGAAACCACCTGCAGATGGTCGTGCTTCAATCCATCCCAAAGCTTCGGCTGGTTCTTCTTCTCGCGCAACGGAGGCGTGAAGACGAACTTCGCGTCCTCGAAGCCCTCGCCCTTCATGTTCTCCTCCAGCGACAGCAGAAGATACTGCGGGCAGGTCTCCGCGAACGCAGGCAGGCCGCGGTCGCGCGCCTCGCGCACCTCGTTCAGTGCGTCCTCGCTCGACAGATGCACGATGTACACCGGCGCTCCGGCCATCTCCGCCATGGCAATCGCTCGGTGGACCGCCTCCGCCTCTGCGGTCGTAGGCCGAGTCAGCGCATGGTAGATAGGTGCGGTCTTGCCCTCGGCCAGGGCCTGCTGCACCAGCACGTCGATCACGCTGCCGTTCTCCGCGTGCATGCAGACCAGCGCCCCGTTGTTGGCCGTCTGCCGCAGCGCCCTGAAGATCGTCGCGTCGTCGGCCATCAGCGCGTTGGGATAGGCCATGAACAGCTTGAAGCTGGCCACGCCCTCGCGCACCATGCTGTCCATGTCATCCAGACCGGCCTTGCCATTGCCGCTGCCAAGGTCGGTGACGATCATGTGCAGCCCATAGTCGATACAGACCTTCCCCTCGGCCTTGGCCCACCACATGTCCAGAGCGTCGCGCATCTTCGTCCCGCGCGCCTGAATGGCAAAATCGACGATGGTTGTCGTCCCGCCGATGGCCGCCGCCCGCGTCCCGGTCTCAAAATCATCGCTGGACATGGTGCCGCCAAACGGCATATCCATGTGCGTGTGCGCATCCACGCCTCCTGGCAGCAACAGCATCCCGCGCGCGTCCACCAGAGTATGTTGGGCCGCGTCAATACCAGCCCGAACTTCTCGGATCGTGCTGCCCTCGATCAGGACATCTGCTGCGAATGTCCGCTCCGCCGTGACCACCGTTCCATGCTGTATCAGCAGACCCATCAAACTGTCTCTTTCTTTTTAGGGAAGCACTGATTCGCGCGCTTTGAAGTGGATGGGCTTTAGC